>JAEUNN010000676.1 GCA_016791085.1 Rhodocyclaceae bacterium
TGGCGGCCTATGGGCGGGCACGGACCGCCGTAGCCGGTGCGCTTCCAGTCATTGACGCCTTCCATCGTGCCGGCCGGCAGCGCCTCGCGCGCGACCCCTTCGGGCAGACCCGAAGCGCTGGGCGGCAGGTTGTACAGCACCCAATGCACCCAGGTCATTTTGGGCGCCGCCGGATCGGGCGCGTCCGGATCATCCACGATCAACGCCAGGCTTTGTGTACCAGGCGGCAGGTCGCGCCAGGCGAGTTCCGGCGAAAGGTCCGCGCCTTCGCAGGTATGCCGGGAGTCGATACTGCCGCCGGAGGAAAATGAAGGCGAACTGATCTGCATGCGTGCCATCCTCTTCTTGGTCTGATGCCGTTTTTACCGCCGGCGCGGGCGCATCCCGCAGGCCGGCCCGGCGGCGATCCGCCTGCCTTGGATTTTAGCCGCCGGAAAAAAAACGTCAGACGAAAGTGCGCCACGGCCGGCTTCGTAGGCAAATTTGCCGCAGCGCAAAAAACCCGGCCCCGCCACGGCCCCTTCCAGTACGCCGCGACCGGCTCCGGACACGCCTCCGAACCTTCCCCAGTCATTCGCGAACGGCCTTGCGGCACAGGCGGATCGGAATTTGTTGCAGCGCAGCAAAAAACTGTTGACACGGGTTTTGTTCCGGGTATACTGCGAACCATATTGCAGTGCAACAAAACATTCTTCCTTCACTTTCCTGGAGATAAACATGAACCCGAAGATGCCTAACCCCGAAGCCCTCGTTGCAGCCACCAAGGCGAACGTCGAATCCGCCCTGTCCGTTGCCAACATCGCGCTGACCGCGATCGAGCGCCTGTCCGCGCTGAACCTCAGCGTCGCGCGTGGCACGCTGGACGACGGCGCCGCCAGCGCCAAGGCCCTGCTGGCCGTGAAGGATCCCAGCGAACTCGCCTCGCTCGACGCCTCGATCGCCCAGCCGGCGGTGGAAAAGGCCAGCGCCTACTCGCGCAACGTGTACGAAATCCTGAGCCAGACCCAGGCCGACCTCGGCAAGATTTTCGAAGCCAAGGCCGCCGAAGTCGAAGCCAGCTTCACCACTGCGCTGGAAGAAGCTGCGAAGTCCGCGCCGGTGGGTTCGGAAGCCGCGCTGGCCGCCGTCAAGCAAGCCGTTGCCGCTGCCAACAGCAGCTACGAAAGCGTGAAGAAGGCTGTGAGCGACCTGTCCTCGCTGGTCGAGTCCAACCTCGTCGCGGCCGGCAACGTTGCCGCCCCGGCGCCCAAGAGCAGCAAGAAAAAGGCCTAATCAGCCGGCCGCTTGCCAAGGAACGGCGCCGCGCAAGTGCGGCGCCGTCTTGCATACGGCATGGCCGCGCGGCCGTGACACGGTTGCGCGCGGCGCCGCGACGTATCTGGTGCAATGGCCGTCCAACCTGCCGCGTATGGCCGGGCGGCCGCACGGCGGCGCGGGCTGTAGCAAGCTTGATCCGGCTGGCATAGGCGCGGCGTTGCTGTGGATTCTTGCCCCTGTCATGGCACACGTTCTGTATGTGCGTACAGCGGCCGGAATGTCAGCTTTCCGGAACCGAAGTTGAATGCGATCGTGGAGTCACTGATATGACCAACCCGTTTCTGGCCTGGGGCGAAATGATGATGCAAACCGGGACCATGTTCATGCCGCAACAAGCCGCGCAGGCCGCCAAGAACATGTTGCCGGCGGTACTGCCGGGAACCACTCTGCCGGCACCGGCGTTTCCTCAATTGCCTGCTCCCGGCCAGATCGAAGCGGCCGCCGGCCGCGCGCAGGCCATGGCGGCGGATATGCTCAACGTGAATGTGCAGTTGTGGCAAGCCACGCTGCTGCATATCGCGGCCAGCGCCCAGGCCATGCTCAACTATGCGTCGGCCGAAAACCTGAACCGCAATATCGAGCGCCAATCCGACGTTTTTCGCGCGCTGACTCACACCGCCGCGCCCAACCCGCTGGCGCTCATGCAACAGGCTCTGGAGCCCTTGCGCGACGGCGTGCTCAAAGGTGTGCCGCGCCTGCCGGGCATGTAACGTCGGCCCGCCAAGTCGCAGCAGTTGAACGCAGTAGTAGCAGGCCCCGCCGGGCAGTCGCCGGCGGGGTTTGTTTTTTTCACCCTACATTTCTCGGTTGGACGCGCCCGCGGGTGCGGCGGGCGCGTGGAGTGTCCAGGGGCGACGACACGCATGGGCTGCCCCCTGCAAGGAGCAACTAGTTGTCCTTGCGGACTGCCAGGCGGCGCGCCGGTCGTGCCATCGGCCGCGTAGCGGCGCAGCCTTTACGGTGCGCTTGCGAAGGCGAATGAGCATGATGCATTTCCGGGCTTTACGCGGCTTTCCTGGCGGTCGGCCGGGAAATGCAGGTTCAAGGCTCGCGCGAACACGCGGCCTGCGCCCGCACCGCCGCCGCGCGCGAGCCGCCCTGCCCTGCCCGCGCGGCGCGGCATTAGCGCAGCATGGACAGCGCGACCAGCAAAACCGTCAGCGTGAGCGGCGCGGCAACCGTGGACACGAGTATCACCGCCGACGTGAGTACCGGATCGCGCTTGTAATAGCCGGCGAGCATGAACGAACCGCTGCCGGTAGGCAGCGCGCTCATGACGGTAACCAGAATGACGTCGGGCTTATCGAGCCGGAACACGTATAGCGCCAGCAGCACCGTGAGCAAGGGCTGCGCCACCAGCTTCAGCAATACCAGCACCAGCGTGCGCGGCTGGAAAAATGCGGTCCAGGCCTTGTCGTCATTGGGGTCTTCGCGTGCGAAAAACAGACCGATCGCAACCAGCGCGCAAGGCCCCGCGGCGCCGCCCAGCAGCTTGAGCAGGCGTTCCACCGAGGGCGGCAAACTCACCCAGCCCGCACTCACCAGAACCGCCGACAGCGGTACGATCACCATCGGGTTGCGTATCAGTGAATTGAACACCTTGACGGCTGTGGACCACAGCGAATGGCCGCGCTGGGAATCCCACTCCATCAGGGCAATCGCCACGCCGAATATGATGCAGGTGGTAAATACGGCCGCAATGGCGGCGCCAGCTGCGCTGGATGGACCGAAAGCCAGTTGCGCGAGCGGCAGCCCGATAAAGCCGCTATTCGGATAACCCGCGCACAATCCGTCCAGCACCCGGTCGCCGAAGGCGCGTTCGCGGCGCACGAACAGCAAAGGCAGCGCCATCATCGCGAAGGCGCCGATGCCGAAAGCCGCCAGAAACCCCGCCTGCCCGAGCTGCTGCAGACTGACGTGGGCCACGATGTCGAACAGCAAGGCCGGCAAGGCCAGGCAGGCAACGAAGCGGTTCAGTTCGATGTAGGCGGTCGGCCCGACCAGCTTGAACTTGCGGGACAGGTAGCCGAGAAAAACCAGCCCGAAAATCGGTGCGAGGATATCGAACATGCGTGCCGGATAATCAGTCGATGCCTGGAGCCGAATCGATCCTGCGCCCGGCCGCCGGTGGCCGCGCCGGCGCGCCGTCCACGACCGGGCGGACATGCACTGCACAATTGGCGCCGGATCCTGCGGGCAGGCGAACGTTGCGTCCTTGCGCCGGTCACGCCGGCGCGGAAGCTCGGCGCACATTGTAACGCGGCCCAACCGCGCCACTCGCGCGGCAGCGCCGGCATGCCGGCGCCCATGCGGCTCCTTCCATGCCTGCGCCATGGCGTGTACGAAGTGCCGCAGGCACCTGCCGGAGGGCTGCCGGCCCTGGCAGCCCTCCGGCCGCGCCATCTCCCCGCACGGCAGGCCGGCTTGGTCATGCCTGACGATGCAGGCGCATCCGCGCGCCGCAGCCTCACGACATGCGCACCTGCCGGCAAAACCTGCGCGACCCGCGCGCATTGCGCAGCGGCCGCGCCAATCAGTTCGTGGCAAGCCGCGCACGGCGTGCGCCGGCTTCCACGCTACGGCCCGCGCGCCTGTTACTTGGGCGCGGCGGCCGGCATGGTCATGGTTTTCAGCACTTCATCGAGTTCCTTGAGTGCTTTCTGATCGTCCTCGGTCAGGGTGTCCGGCTTGGCGCAGCGCGGGTCGGTTTTCTGCACGGCGGCCAACATGCGGCGCGTGATCGGGATGGGATCGCAGCCATGTTCCATTTCGCAGATCAGATCGAACTCCGGGCGTGCCTTGACGTGGCAGGCAAAACAATTGCCGCCGAAGCGATTGACCACATCGACAAAACCGCGCTTGCGTATGGTCGAGCCTTCTTTCGATACATCCAACTCGAAAAATTCCCAGTCGTGCGTGGCGGCATTGAAGCCTTTGGGCTGTTTCACCATGACTTCGCCGGGTATCAGCTGAACCACCGAGCCGACCGGATAGACACCCGAGCCCTTTTCGGCCACCGCCACCGTGGCCTTGCG
>JAEUNN010000281.1 GCA_016791085.1 Rhodocyclaceae bacterium
TTGTCGGCCAGCGCCCAGCTGACCAGCCCGCGGCTTACCACGATGGACACCCACGGCAGCGCCGCCGCATCGAGCGGCACCGGCGCATCGAAACTGAAGGTGGTCCAGGCATCCAGCGCTTCGCCGCCGGCCAGCGTGACCGGTTTGCTGGCGCCCTTGGGCAGCACGGCGGACGGCTCGCCGCTCAGCGCATCCGCACTCCACAGTACCGCGCGCACTTCGGCACCGCCTTGGGCGGCACACAGGGGCAGGCGCACGCCGGTCAGTTCGGCCAGCCCGGTATCGCCCAGGCGCACCGCTGCGGCATGGTCGGGGTCCAGCACCAGTTCGGCCAGCATGGCCGCGTCCAGGCCCGCCGGTGCCGGCTTGTAGTCCGGCCCCAGCGGCGGCAGCACGCGCTCGGGCGGCAGTTTGGCGCTGGCCGTGAGGCGCAATTCTTCGATTTTCCGCACCTTGCCGGCGGCCGGCGGCGGCAGCGCCAGCGCCAGCTGGATCAGGCCTTCCTGTGCGAAATCCAGGTCGGTGGCGGTATCCGCGCCGAACCTGACGCGATGGATATGCGAAATCTGCGGCGCCGGGTCGGCGCTCAAGGCCAGCGTGCCGGGCACCTTGGAGGTCAGTTCGATTTTGAACGTGACGCTGCCTTCGCCCTGCGGGTCGGCCAGCAAGGCATTCAGCGCCGCCGCGAGCGGCACCAGGCGCTCGGATTGTTCGCTCCAGCGGTCGGCCACCGGACTGTTCACGCCGGCGCTGGGCTGCACCGCGCCGGGGTTGGTGAATACCGGCGGCGCGTCGTCTATGCGCAATTCCAGGTCGGACGGCAAATCCGGAATTTCCAGCGTGATGTCCTCGCCCACCGTGGCGGCGGCCAGCGCGCGATCCAGCGTCACGAGCAGGCGCTCGGCCCGCACTTCGGCCGGAAATGCCGCATACGACTGGCTGCCCGAGTAGAACGGAAAACCGAATTGCGCGCCGGCCCAGGCCGCCACCCGGGTGATGTTGGTGCCGGCCGGCACGTCGATATAACTGACCGTGCGCGGCGTGCCGAAATCGATTACCACTGTATGCGCGCCGGCATTGGAATAGGCGCGCACCTGTGCCACGTTCTGCGCCTGGGTGCGCGGGGCGTGCGCGGCGCCCAGCGTGAGGTCGTACTTGCGCACCAGGGAATTGCGGTCCAGCGTGAGCGGCGGATCCAGCGTGACGGCACCCACGCCATTGAACAATTGCGAGGCGACGACAGCCAGCACATAGTCGATTTCCGCGTCCTGGTAGACCAGCGGGCCGGCGAAATCGAGGTTTTTGGCTACCACGGCTATTCCTCAAATCCTCAAGTCAAATGCGACTGACGGCAAAGTGCTTCACCTGGGGGTGCGCGCGTCCCGCCCGCAAGCTTGTGATTGGCCTGCGCGCGCATCCAGGTTCCGCCCGCAACGCATCCGGCGCCATCCGTGCCATTGCATGGTCCGCCTCCCACGCTCAGCGGAAAGCCAGCGCATTGCGCGCCGAATTGAAAGCCGCGCCAAAACCCGTGTCGGCCGCGTCCTCGTTGATCGTGACACCGGCGCCGGCCAGCGCGTCGCTAATGATTTTCTTGTCGGCCGGCGGCACGTCGGCGGCGGCGTTGTACTTGAGCAAGGTCTGGCGCACGGTGGCGTCGTCCAGCACCGGGTCCAGCGCGGTCAGGTTCCTGTCCACCAGCGACTTATGCACGCCTTCGAATATGTCGAACGGTATGGTCGAGGCCGGCGCCAGCACCAGATCCACGGCCGTGCCGGGCAGCACCTTGGTGCCGGCGGCAATGCTCTGCGACACCACGCGCGGCTGCGCGCGCGGCGGCACCTGTTTGAGGTTGTCCAGGAAAAAGCCCGACTTCTTTTCGTCGAGCGCCACCGCGGGGACTTGATAGCCTTCCCGCACGACCTTGGCTTTGGCCGGCTCGGGGCTCAGATCCACCAGCGTTTCGCGCGCCGCGCCGGCAGCCGAGGCGGCAACGTTCAGATTCAATGCATCGACATTGCGGAGTGCCATGCTAGTGCTCCCGTAACTTTGCGGACATTGCGCCTCAGGTGGATTTGCTCAAGGATTTGCCGACCTTGAGGCCTATGGCTTCGAGCGCCTTGCTGGCTTCGGCGAAAGTCAGGCCGACCAGGGACGGCATTTCTATCGACGCTTCGGCCTGCAGCGCGGCGGATATGACCAGTTGCGCGGCTTCGCCGGGCGCCACCGGCAGGCCCGCCGGCGGGTATTGCATGAGCACCAGCGATTGCGCGAACTGCGCGCCGGGCTTGGCCACCGGCACCGACGTGCCGGTAACGTCCAGCACGTTATTGACCGCGATGCTCAGCGTGCCCAGCTGTGCCAGCGCCTCGGCCAGCGTGATGCCAAACACGCTGGGCATGAACGCGCCCTTGGCGGTCAGCGTGAGGTTTTGCGTTGCGAGCAGGCCGTCGGCGGGCACCACCACGTCCAGGCTGGCCGGCTCGAAGCCGGGCGCTTCGGCGCGCAGCTTGTAATTGCCGGGGCGCAGGCC
>JAEUNN010000515.1 GCA_016791085.1 Rhodocyclaceae bacterium
GCCTGCCAGCCGATGCAGGCGCCCATGCCGCCGGCGGCGTAGAAGCGGAAACGCTGCTTGCCATCGGCGCGGATGCGGCATTGCGCTTCCGCGATCATGTAATCCATGCCGTTGCGGTTGACCTGGCCATGGGCGAACCAAGTGCCTTCGGCGCAACTGGGCAGCAATGCCACCTGGACCGTGAGGTCGCGGCGGGTGGCGTAGTTGCCGACGCCGATGTAGCGGTTGCAGACCTTGCTGGCGGTGCCGGCGGGGGTGGTGACTTCGGCGGTGGTGCAACCCGAGTAATAGCTCGCCAAGCTGCCTAGCACGAAGGACGGATTGCCGGCGATATCGCGGGCGGCGGCGACAGCGGGGTCGTAGGCCGACACCGGGGGGCGCGGCGTATTGGCCGAAGCCACGGCGCCGCGTTGCGCCTGGCAGACGGGATCATCGATACTGGTGGCGCAGGCGGCCAAGCGGGCATTGGCCGCCCCCGACAAGCTGGGCTGGCTGTAGTACGTGGTTTCCGGTGGTGTCGTGGTGTAGCCCGGCACGGCACTCGATGCACTCGGCGTGTTGACCGTTCCCCGGATGACGGGATTGGCCGCCTGCCCGGCGGCGGTGCCTTCCTCGAACGGACCGGCCACGGCGGCGGTATGCGTCGTGACGAAGCAGAAGAGCGTGATCCAGGTGACCCAGCGGCGCATCGCGGCCTCCTATCCCTTGATCCGTTTCAGGAAGGTGTCGGCGGGCGGGCCGAACCCGGGTGCCGAACGCCGCATGTGTTCCAGCGCGTAGTCCAGGCTCACGTCGCCGGAGGTCCGCAAGTAACTGTCGGCCGGTGGGCAACTACCGCTGGCGCAGGCAGCCGGGCGGGTGCCGTCGCGCACCAGCACGAAGGTCGGTACACGGGTGACGGCGTAGCGGTCGAAGGCCTGAGGATCGATCTGCACGGCCACCTGGCGGGAACCGATCAGGCCCTGCACCTGGGCGACGGTATCGCGCAGCGAGCCGTTGGCGAAGCCTCGGAGGACGATCGAGGCCTTTGCCCGCGCGGCCTGGTCGACTAGGCGTTGCAGCGTGGGCCGGGGCATGGACAGGCTGACGAACACCAACAGCCCGGGCCCAGCCGCCAGCCCCTGCGCCTGAGTCATTGCATCGGATTGCGATGCATAGCCCCGCCCGAGTGCTTCGAGGTCGACCGGGGCGCGGCTGAGGGGCTGGGGCAGCGCCTCGACGTTCGGGCGGGTGGGCACTGGCGCGGATCGCAGTTCGGCGTCGCTGGGCATGCCGTACTTCCGCCGCGCCGCATAGATGTCCTGGTCGGTGATGGTCGGCATTTCGCGGCGGACCCGTTCGATGTCCGCGTCGGTGATGACCGGCGGGTTTTGCGCCAGGGCCGCCGCGCTCGCCACGAGTGCGGCGGCAAGGCCGAGGGCCCGGGTAGATGGACGGAGATCAGAAGCCCACACAGCAGTTCCTCTTGCGAAACAACATGAAGGCGAAGTCCTCTCCACGCACCGGGTATTCCTTGCCGGCGCCCCAGAGTACCGTGGTGCGGCCGAAGGGTTGGCAGCACTTGCCGGCCTCCTTGGCGGTGTTGGGGATCGGGTAGGTGAGTTGGGTCTTGTAGGCGGTCTTGTCCATGACCGGCTCGAAGTACGGTCCGCACAGGCCGGGCGTGCCGTGCCAGCCCCAGGCGATCAGTTCTCGGTGCATCTTGGCGGTCAGGCGCTGGGCCATCAGCGCGGCGGTGCGCACGCCCCCCAGGTGGTAGGGCACATGGCCGTCGAGTGGGTAGATGCCACCCTGGCAGCCGGCGCACCAGAAAAGCTCCTTGAGGCCGAAGCCGACCGAGGCGGCGACGCAGTCGGCCGCGCAGGCGGCGATGGCGACCGGATTGGCGAAGAGCACGGCGTCCGGGTTGAGGATCAGGGTGAGTTCGTCGTCGGCCCACAGGGGATCGACCTCGGTGAGGTAGGCGAGATCGAAGGAGCCCTTTTCTAGGCAGGGGAAGTCGGTCACCACGTCCAGCCAATACATCACCGGGTTCACGTAGAAGTGCGCCTGGTAGAAACTGCCGCCGTCGCCATCGCCTTCCGGGCGGGTGAAGCGCGCCGCTTCCGGCGCCGGGATGCCCGGATCGAGATCGACGCCGCCGAGCGATACCAGGCAGAACGGTTTCCTCACCGCCTCGACATGCCGGGCGGGCTCCCAGAAGCCGATGGCCAGCCCGATGACGGGGTTGACGCCACAACTGCAGACGGGGCTCGATGGGTTGTCGGTGTCCTCCTGGTCACCGAAGTTGGCGATGCGCGCACCGCCGATGCTGATCGGCAGGATGCAGGACCAGCAGATATCGGTGATCGGATTGGGAAACTTGCCGGTGCAGGTGGCCGCACCGGCAGCGAGGCTGGGGCCGGCCGCGCAGGCGAGCACGGCGGCGAGCAGGAAAGGAATGAGGCCGCGCTGGGCATTCATGGAGACACCGCCAGTTCGTCGATACGCAGCCGCAGCCCGTCCTGCGACACCAGGGCCGGCACCTGGGTGATGCCCAGGCGGCGGGTGAGCAGGCCCTGCTGGTCGTAGTAGACCGGGAGGCGCCAGGAGCGCATCAGGTCCAGGTAGGAGCCGCCGACCAGGATCGGCTTCACCCGGCCCTGGTAGAGGGCGATCAACTGCCGGGCGCGGCCGACCTGACGCGGGTCGCGGGCATCGAAGAACAGCAGGTGCCGGGACAGCGACACCAC
>JAEUNN010000704.1 GCA_016791085.1 Rhodocyclaceae bacterium
AACGGGCAAACCGTGCGCCTGCGCGTTTTGAGCAGCGCCGGCTATCTGGCACAAACGTCCGCCACGGTCACGATAGGCGGCGTGAGCGGAACGTTCAACGTAACCACGGCGGCCATGGATACCACGCCCAACGCGTTCAGCTTCAACCCGGTCACGACCGCGTTGCCGAACGCCCTGGTCACCTCGGGCTCTGCCACGATCAGCGGCATCAATGCGGCAACGCCCATCAGCGTGAGCGGCGGCGAGTACAGCATTAGCGGCGGTGCATTCACCAGCGCCAGCGGCAGCATCAGCAGCGGCCAGACGGTGCGCGTACGGCTTACCGCCAGCCCCGCCTATTCGTCGCAAACCAGCGCGACTCTAAGCATAGGCGGCGTAAGTGCGACCTTCTACGTCACCACCGTTGCCGAGGATAGTACGCCTAATGCCTTCACGTTCCGCGATTCCACCGGTCAGGCCTTGAGCACCCTGATCACCTCGACCACCACCACGATTAGCGGCATCAATGCCGACACCTCCATCACCATTAGCGGTGGCGAGTACAGCGTGAACAACGGTCCATTCACGAGTGCCCCGGGCACGATACAGAACGGCAAGGGCGTACGGGTCAGGCTATTGAGCAGCGCCAACTACTCGACCACCACCAGCGCCACCGTCACGATAGGCGGAGTGAGCGGCACCTTCAACGTCACCACGGCCGCCGCCGATTCGACGCCGGATGCGTTCAGTTTCACGGCGGTCACGAACGCGGCGCTCAACACCCTGGTAATTTCCAACGGAATTACGGTTTGGGGCACCAACGCGCCATCGGATATTTCGGTCACGAATGGCGAGTACAGCATAGGTAGCGGTGCATACACGAGCGCGCCCGGCACGGTGGTCAAGGGCCAGACGGTGCGCATACGCATACGCACCAGTTCCGACCCCGCCACCACAACTGGCGGCACGCTCACGATAGGCGGCGTAAGCGCAACATTTAACGCCACCACGGCGCCCTGAGCTCAACAAGGCAGGCGCCCCGCCCGGAGCGCCTGCCGTTCTTGTTCACGCCGCGCGGCTTAGCGTGCGCGGCGGAATCCGCGAAGCAAGCACTGCAGTCCTTCAAGCGCAAACCATCCTGACGCAAAGCGGGCCGCAAGGCGCGTAGCGGCTGGGCCGCAAAGCGCGCCGCTCAGACGCGCTCCAGCACCACCGCGATGCCCTGCCCCACGCCTATGCAGAGGCTCACGACCGCATACCGTCCGCCGCGCCGTTCCAGTTCGCGCGCCGCGGTGAGCGCGATGCGCGCGCCCGAAGCGCCGAGCGGGTGTCCCACGGCGATGGCGCCGCCATTGGGATTGACGCGCGTATCGGCATGATCGAGGCCGAGCAGTTTCAAACAGCCCAGCACCTGCGGCGCGAACGCTTCGTTTATTTCTATCACGTCGCAATCGGCCAGGCTTATGCCGGCGCGCGCGAGCGCCTTGGGAATGGCCAGCGCCGGACCTATGCCCATGACGCGCGGCAGCACGCCGGTCACGGCGCCGGCCAGGATGCGCGCCATGGGCCGGGCGCCGGCCTGTTCGCCGGCCGCGCGGCTACCTATCAGTAGCGCCGCCGCGCCGTCGTTGATGCCCGACGCATTGCCGGCCGTGACCACCCCGCCGGCCGCCAGGGGCGGCAGCGCCGACAAGGATTCGTAAGTGGATTGCGGGCGCGGATGTTCGTCTTCGCTCACCACGAGCGGCGGCGACTTGCGGCCGGTGGACACACTAATCGGCAAAATTTCGCCGCCGAAAAATCCGCTCGCCTTGGCGGCCGCGTAGCGCGCCTGCGAGGCCGCCGCATAGCGGTCGCAGTGTTCGCGGCTCAAACCCAGTTCTGCGGCCACGTTGTCGGCGGTTTCCGGCATGGTGTCGCTGCCGTAGCGCTCGCTAAGTTTCGGATTCGGAAAGCGCGCGCCTATGGTCGAGTCGAACACCTTGAAGTCGCGCCCGAATGCCGTGTCGGCCTTGGCCACCACGAAAGGCGCGCGCGTCATGCTTTCCACGCCGCCTGCGACATATAGTTCGCCTTCGCCGCAACTTATGGCGCGCGCCACGTCCAGCAGCGCGGCGAGCCCGCTGCCGCACAGCCGGTTCACGGTCTGCCCGGGCACCGCCACCGGCAATCCGGCCAGCAGCGCGGCGTGGCGCGCCACGTTGCGGCTGTCCTCGCCGGCCTGGGCGGCGCAGCCCAGCACCACGTCCTCGACCTGTTCCGGCTTGAATGGCGAGCGCGCCAGAACTTCGGCGATCACGGCGGCGGCCAGATCGTCCGGGCGCAGCGTGGCAAGTTTGCCGGCATGGCGGCCTATGGGCGTGCGCAGTCCGGCGTAAATACAGGCATCGAGCATGGGGCTCTCCATTCAGTTTTCCGGCGTCGATAAGGACACGGCCAGACGTGCGCGGCGCGTGAGCCAGGGGCTCGCGCGGTAGCGCGGGTCGCGGTAAAAGTCGTACAGGCCGTCAAGAATTTTGAGCACCGTGGCGGCGCCCAGCGCATCGCCCAGGGCGAGCGGTCCCAAGGGGTAGCCCAGGCCCAGCGTGACGGCATGGTCTATGTCGGCCGGCGTGGCGATGCCTTGTTGCGCGATGTCGCAGCCGATATTTACGATCATCGCCACCACGCGCTGCGCCACGAATCCCGGGCTGTCGTTGATCACGCTGACGGGGCGGGCACCGGCGCCGAACGCGGCCCATACCGCGTCGCGCACGTCGGCGCGCGTGAGCGGGTTGCGCATGAGCGTGACATGTCCGCCCGCGAACGGTAGATCGGCGAACAGCGGGTCCAGCGCCATGCTGCGCGCCGGGTCCAGCCCTTGTTCCAGCGCCGCGCTGCTGCAATCCTGGCCGGTCGGCAGCACCAGGCAGGCCGAATCGGCGCGCGGATGCCGGCCCTCATCCAGGCGGGCGCCGGCCGCGCGCAGCACCTCGACGGCGCGCGCATGGGCGCGCGCGTCGCGCCGGCTTACCCAAATGCTCAGGGCCGGGCCGGCCGGCGGCGCGGCCGGCGCCGGAACGTCCGCGCGTCCGTCCACGTAGCGGTAAAAGCCCTGCCCGCTCTTGCGGCCCAACAGCCCCGCGGCAAGGCGGTTCCGCGTGAGCGGCGAGGGGCGGTAGCGCGCTTCCTGGTAATACTGGTCGTAAATCGACTCCATGACCGGGTGCGACACATCCAGCCCTATGGCGTCGAACAGTTCAAACGGCCCCATGCGGAAGCCCACGCTGCCGCGCAATATGCGGTCCACGTCGGGCACGCCGGCAATGCTTTCGCCCAATATGCGCAAGGCCTCGGTGCCATAGGCGCGGCCGGCGTGGTTCACGATGAAGCCCGGCGTGTCGGCCGCGCGCACCGGCTGGTGGCCGCAGCGGCGCGCCAGTTGGACCAGCGCGTCGCACACTTCCGGCGCCGTGAGCAAGCCGTCTATGACTTCCACGAGTTTCATGAGCGGCACCGGGCTGAAAAAGTGGAAACCCGCCACGCGCGCCGGCACGCGACACGCCGCGGCAATCGCCGTGACCGGCAGCGACGAGGTGTTGGTGGCGAGCAGGCAGTCCTGATCCACCACGGCTTCGAGGCTGCGGAACAGCTCGCGTTTGGCATCCAGATTTTCGACTATGGCTTCCACGACCACATGGCAGCCGGCCAGGCCGCTCAAGGTGTCCATGGCTTGCAAACGGCCGGTGGCCTGGTCAGCCGCGGCTGCGCTCAGTTTGCCTTTGGCGGCCAGGCCGGCGAAAGTCGCTGCGAGCGCCGCGCGCGCTTCTTCAGCGGCGCCCGCGCGGGCATCGAACAGGCGCACGGCGATGCCGGCCTGGGCGGCGATCTGGGCAATGCCGCGGCCCATCAGGCCGGTGCCGGCCACGCCCAGGGTCAGATCGGTTCTTTGTACGTCCAGCGTGTTCATGCTTGTATCCCCGGTCGGCGGCGTCGCAAGGTCGACGTTGGATTGGAATGGATGGATATGGCGGATCGTATTGCGGACGGCCTGGCGGCGGCGGTTGCCACGCACGCGCGGACCGGACAGGCGCGTTGCGCAGCGGTGCGCAGGGATGATGCGCTTGTTCGTGCCGCAGGTATGGCGCACGCAAGCGTGCGCCACGCGGGCGGGACGCCCGCGTCCCCAGCTTTGGGGACGACCTGCGGAAGTACAGCTGGGCCGTGCCGGAACGCCGAATGCACGATCAATGTCCTGTGAAGTCCGGCTTGCGCCTTTCCAGGAAGGCCTGCATGCCTTCTTTCTGGTCGTGGCTCGCGAACAGCAGCTGGAAGGCCTTGCGCTCCAGCATCAAGGCGGTGTCGAGCGACGCGTCCTGGCCGGCCAGCAGCACTTCCTTGATCTGCATGACGGCGAGCGGCGGCATGGCGGCGACAAGTTCGGCCAGTTCCAGCGCGCGCGCCTGCACCCTGTCGTCCGCCACGACTTCGCTCGCCAGGCCGGCCGCGAGCGCTTCGCGCGCGCTCATGGGCAGGCCGGTCAGCAGCATTTTCATGGCGGCGAATTTGCCTATGGCGCGTGCCAGACGCTGCGTGCCGCCCGCACCGGGCATGATGCCCACCTTGATTTCGGGCTGGCAGAACGTGGCGCCCTCGCCCGCCACGATAATGTCCGCATGCATGGCCAGTTCGCAGCCGCCGCCCCAGGCATAGCCATTGACCGCGGCGATCACGGGTTTGGGACAGGCCGCGATGGCGCGCCAAAGCAAGTGCGTGTTGCGCAGCATCAGTTCTATGGCGCCGGCCTCGGCCATGGCCTTGATGTCGGCCCCGGCCGCAAAAAATTGCTCGCCGCCGGTCAGTATGATGGCGCGCACCGAGCCGTCCGCGGATAGCGCGGCAAAATGCTCGCCGAGCAGTTGCCGCACTTCCTGATTGAGCGCATTGCGCGCTTCCGGGCGATGGATGCGCAGGCGCGCGACGCCACGGCCGGGGTGCTCGAGTTCGACGACAGGCATGGCTTACCCCTAGACTAAAAATCAGCTTGCTGGAAACTAACAGTTGCCGAAACGCGGCGCGCGCTTTTCCAGGAAAGCGGCCATGCCTTCTTTCTGGTCCGCCAGCGCGAATGAGGCGTGCAGCGTGCGGCGCTCGAACAGCAGGCCTTCATTGAGCGGCGATTCGAAAGCGCGATTGACGGCTTCTTTGAGCATCATGAGCACCGGCTGCGAGTAGCCGGCCATGGTGCGCGCGACGCTCAAGGTTTCTTCCAGCAGGCTATGCGCCGGATACACCCGGGCCACGAGGCCGCTGCGCTCGGCCTCGGCGGCATCCATCAGGCGCCCGGTCAGCACCATGTCCATGGCTTTGGCCTTGCCGACCGCGCGCGGCAGGCGCTGCGTGCCGCCGGCACCCGGCAATGTGCCGATTTTCACTTCGGGCTGGCCGAAGCGCGCGTTGTCGGCCGCGAACACCAGGTCGCACATCATCGCCAGTTCGCAGCCGCCGCCCAGCGCCACGCCGGCTACCGCGGCTATCACGGGCTTGCGGAAAGTTTTGAGGCGTTCCCAGTTGCGCGTGATGAAATCCGATTTGTAGGCCTCCATGTAGCCATAGGACTGCATGGGGGAAATGTCGGCGCCGGCCGCAAAGGCCTTTTCCGTGCCCGTGATGACCACGCAAGCGATGGACGGGTCGGCTTCGCAGTCATCCAGCGCGGCGCCCAGCGCATCCATGAGCGCATCGTTCAAGGCGTTGTACACGGCCGGGCGGTTAAGCCGCAGCAAAGCCACGCCGTCCTGCTTTTCGACGCGCAGCACATCCTGTTCCTGCATGGCCATGTCCTCAATGATCCTGGGTGTCGCCAAATGCCCTGGCCATTTCGCGCAGCTTGAATTTCTGCAGTTTGCCGCTCGCGGTTTGCGGCATTTGCTGCAGCACTTCGAGGCGCTCGGGGAAATACTGTTTGGTCAGTTGCTGGGCGGTCAGATGGGCGGTCATGTCTTCAAAACTGAAGCGGCAGCCCGGCTTGAGCGCCACGAAGGCGCATACGCGCTCGCCATAGCGGCGGTCCGGAAAGCCGACCACGGCCACCGCGCTGATGGACGGGTGCTTGTAGAGCAGGTTTTCGATCTGCGCGACCGGTATGTTTTCGCCGCCGCGTATCACCACGTCCTTGGTGCGGCCGGAAATGCGGATATAGCCTTCGGCGTCGATGAACGCGCGATCGCCGGTATTGAACCAGCCCTGTGCGTCGGTGGCATTGAGCTGGGGCCGCTTCAGGTAGCCCGCGAACAGCGAGGCGCCGCGCACGTACAGGTCGCCGACTTCGCCGGGCGGCAAGGGCTGGCCCGCAACATCCACGACTTTGACTTCCATGCCCGGCAGCGGCCGGCCATCGGAACAGCCGGATTTTTCCGCCGCGCGCGCGGGTTCGGTAACCGTGACGGCGCCATTTTCGGTCATGCCCCAGGCCGAACATACGCGCAGGCCGAGCAAGCTGGCAGCGCGCTCTATCACGACGGGCGGAATCGGCGCGCCGGCGCAGTTGAAATTGCGCCAGGACGGAACTGGCGCCGCGCCGGCTTCCACGGCCAGGCACAGATCGTTCACGAATATCGCCGACGCCATGCTGAACGTAACTTGTTCGGCACGCGCGATTTCCAGCGCGCGTTTGGCATCCCACACATCCTGCAGCACGGTGGTGGCATTGAGCAGCACCGGCAGCGTGGCCAGATAGCCATAGCCGGTCAGGTGCGCCAGCGGCGAGGACGCCAGGATGACTTCGCCGCCGCCCAGTTCCATGCGCTCGGCGTAGGCGAACAGATTGGAAAATAGCGTGTTCGAGGTATGCATGACGCCTTTGGGCTCGCCCGTGGTGCCCGAGGTGTACATGAGCAGGCACACGTCGTCGGGCGCGAGGCCGTGCCCGCCCGGCGCGGGCAGCCCGTCGCGCTGCAACAAGGCGTCGAAACTGTCCGCCCCCGTGCCGCCCGCCACGACCAGGTGCTGCAGGTGCGGCAAATCCGCCAGCATGCCGCGCGCCATGTCTTCGTGATCGTAGCCGCGGTAAAGCTTGGGCACCACGAACACTTTGGACTCGCAAAAATTCAGCATGAAGCGCAATTCGTGCTGGCGGAATATGGGCATGACCGGATTGGATACCGCGCCTATGCGCGCGCAGGCCAGCACCAGCACGACAAATTCCCACCAGTT
>JAEUNN010000735.1 GCA_016791085.1 Rhodocyclaceae bacterium
TTCTGGCGCGACAGCAACAGCGCCGTGGGGCCGTCCGCGCGTTCCACCGCGGCGGCCCAGGCGGCCGCGGTTTCGACCGTGTCGGCCGGCCGCCATACGTCCAGATTCGGGATGAGCCGCAGCGAGGCTGCGTGCTCGACCGGCTGGTGGGTGGGGCCGTCTTCGCCCAGGCCTATGGAATCGTGCGTATAGACGAACACGTGGCGCTCGCGCATGAGCGCCGCGAGCCGTATGGCGTTCCGCGCGTAATCGGAAAACACCAGGAAGGTGGCGGTATAGGGAATGAAGCCGCCGTGACCGCCCAGGCCGTTGCCTATGGCCGTCATGCCGAATTCGCGCACGCCGAAGTACAGGTAGTTGCCGCCTTGTTCGCGCGTGACCGGGCGCGAACCTTTCCAGATGGTCAGGTTGGAACTGGCCAGATCGGCGGAGCCGCCTATCAGCTCCGGCAGCAGCGGCCCGTACGCTTCCAGCGCCAGTTGCGACGCTTTGCGCGTGGCCACGGTTTCGGCTTTTTCGGCCAGGCGCGCGAGCGTCGCATCGACGGCGCCGGCCCAGCCCTCGGGCAGGCGGCCCGCCATGCGGCGCTCGAATTCGGCCGCGGCTTGCGGTTCCGCCGCGCGATAGGCGGCGAGTTTGTCCTGCCAGGCGGCTTCGCGCGCCGCGCCGGCTTCGCGCGCATCCCAGGCGGCATAGACTTCGGCGGGAATTTCGAATGGAGCGTGGCTCCAGCCTATGGCGCCGCGCGTGGCGGCCACTTCGTCCTTGCCCAGTGCGGAACCATGCACGTCGTGCGTGCCGGCCTTGTTGGGCGCACCCATGCCGATCACGGTCTGGCAGCAAATGAGTGTGGGCCGCGTGGTGTCGGCGCGCGCCGCGAGTATGGCCGCCTCGATGGCGGCCGGGTCGTGGCCATCGACCTGTGGGATCACCTGCCAGCCGTAAGCCGCGAAGCGCGCCGGCGTGTCGTCGGTGAACCAGCCTTCCACGTGGCCGTCGATGGAAATTCCGTTGTCGTCATAGAACACGATGAGCTTGGCCAGGCCCAGCGTGCCGGCGAGCGAGCAGGCTTCGTGGGATATGCCTTCCATGAGGCAGCCGTCGCCCAGGAACACATAGGTGTAGTGGTCCACCAGTGCCAGGCCGGGGCGGTTGAATTGCGCGGCCAGCACTTTTTCGGCGATGGCCATGCCGACCGCCGCGGCGATGCCCTGGCCGAGCGGGCCGGTGGTGGTTTCTATGCCGGGAGTGACGCCCAGTTCCGGGTGGCCCGGGGTTTTCGAATGCAGCTGGCGGAAACTGCGCAGATCGGCGATGGACAGGTCATAGCCGCTCAGGTGCAACAGCGCGTAGTGCAGCATCGAGCCGTGGCCGTTCGACAGCACGAAGCGGTCGCGGTCGGGCCAGGCCGGATTGGCCGGGTTGTGGCGCAGAAATTTGCGCCACAGCACGGCGGCGATTTCGGCCATGCCCATGGGCATGCCCGGGTGGCCGGAATTGGCCTGCTGCACGGCGTCCATGGCAAGTGCACGGATGGCGCCGGTGATCGGATTGAATTCTGGAAGCGAGGTTTCGTTGGGCCGGCCCATGACAGTGCCTGAGGCGTTTCCGCCGTTGGAAAAGCCCAAAATTCTAACAAAAGATCAAGTGGCGCGCGGCGCCTTGCGGCGTCCGCCGCCGGCCGTGCGCGGCGGCTTGCGGTCGGGCGCGCGTTCCAGCGCCGGCGGCGCTTCGTGTGCCGCGCTTTCGGCGCGCAGGCGCCGCCCTTCTTCGACCAGCTTGATGATGCGCGGCGTGAATATGAATTGCATCGCCAGCTCCAGTTTGCCGCCCGGCACCACGATGGTGTTGGCGCGCGACATGAAAGAGCCGTGCAGCATGCGCAGCAGGTGCGGGAAATCCACGCCGCGCGGGTTGGCGAAGCGGATCACGACCATGGATTCGTCCGGCGAAGGTATGTCGCGCGCCACGAAGGGGTTGGAGGTGTCCACGGTGGGCACGCGCTGGAAATTGATGTGCGTGTAGGAAAATTGCGGGCAGATGAAATGCACGTAGTCGTGCATGCGCCGCAATATGGTCTCCATGACCAAATCCGCCGGATAGCCGCGGTCGTGGCGGTCGCGGTGCAGCTTCTGTATCCATTCGAGGTTGATCACCGGCACCACGCCTATGCGCAAATCCACGTGGCTGGCGATATCCACGTGGTCGGTGCGCAGCGCGCCGTGCAGGCCTTCGTAGAACATCATGTCGGTGCCGTGCGGAATGTCTTCCCATTCCGTGAATGTGCCGGGCGCCTGCCCGAACAGCGCAGCTTCGCGCGGGTCATGGATGTAGCGGCGGGTGCGGCCGCGCCCGCTTTCGCCATAGGTGCGGAACAGGGTTTCCAGCTCCTGCAGCAGATTGGCTTCCGGGCCGAAATGCGAAAAGTTGGTTTTGCCTTCCCTCGCCGCGCGCTCCATGGCGTCGCCCATGGCATAGCGGTCGTAGCGGTGGAAGGCGTCGCCGTCGATGAGCGCCGCGCGCACGCCTTCGCGCCGGTAGATTTTCTCGAAAGTTTTCATGATCGAGCTGGTGCCGGCGCCCGATGAGCCGGTAATTGCGATGATGGGGTGCTTGGCCGACATGTAGTGAGGGTTCCGGTTGTTTATTGGTACGGTCGGGGTGCCTGGAACGGCCCGCGGCGCGAGGCGGGCGCCAGTCCGGCGCCCGGGTTTTTCAGGTGTTTTTCCATTTGATCGAACATCCCACGCTGGGGATTTGTTCGGCCGGCCCGTGCCCGCTGGTGCTTACCGTGCGCATGGCCTCGAACAGTTCGCGCGTCGCGCCTTCCGGCGCGGTATCGCGCCGCGAGGCATCCAGCCGGCCACGGTATTGCAGTTCGAGATCGGCGTTGTAACCGAAAAAATCCGGCGTGCACACGGCGCCGTAAGCCCGCGCAACGTCCTGGGTTTCGTCCATCGCGTAAGGAAACGGAAATTGCAGCCGTGTGGCGGTGCGCACCATGTTGTCCCAGGAATCTTCCGGGTAGTCGGTGGGGTCGTTGGCCATGATGGCGATCGATCCTATGCCATACGCGGCCAGATCGCGCGCATCGCGCACGATGCGATGGATCACCGCCTTCACATAGGGACAGTGATTGCAGATGAACATGACCAGCAGGCCGCGCGGCCCGCGTGCGGAGGCGAGGGTCCAGCGCCTGCCGTCTACGCCGGGCAGGTCGAAATCCGGCGCGCGCAGGCCGAATTCGCATATCGGAGTATTCAGACTAACCATGGTGTCACCTCGTGCCAGCGTGTGTAAAACCAATATTAACCCCCTTTTTGCCACGCCTGCGCCACGCAGCATGGGCACCGGGCGCGTCGAATTGCTGCAAAATCCGCTAGTCTTGACCCGATCCCTACGCCACCCCATGCCGCCCCGGTTGTATTGCGATTTTTCTTTGCGCCCGGACGCCATGATCGCGCTGTCCGATGCCACCGCGCACCACGCGCTGCGCGTGCTGCGCCTGGGCCTCGCCGACGAGGTCGTGCTGTTCGACGGCGCGGGCGGCGAATATGCCGGTCATATCGCGGAAATTGGCCGCCGCTGCATCGTGCGCACGGGCAGCTGGAGCGACATCGAGCGCGAGGCCGCCATCGCGGTCACGCTTGCGCAATGCCTGGCGTCCGGGGAAAAAATGGACTGGATCGTGCAGAAGGCAGTGGAACTGGGAGCCTGCCGCATCGTGCCGCTTCAGTCGCGCCGCAGCGTGGTGCGCCTGGACGAGACACGCGCCGCGCGCCGCGTGGAGCACTGGCGGCGGCTGGTTTTGTCTTCCTGCGAACAATGCGGCCGCAATCGCATGCCGGATATCGCGCCGGTGGCGGCGCTGCCGGAATTTCTCGCGCACAGCATGCAGACTGCCGGGCTCAAGCTGTGCCTCGATCCGGCGGCCGAACAGGCGCTCGGCGCCGTACATGCCGTAGCCCGCGAAATTACCCTGCTGGTGGGGCCGGAAGGCGGCTTCGACGAGACCGAAACCCTTATTGCGCGGCAGGCCGGTTTTGCCGGCGTGCGGCTGGGCGCGCGCGTGCTGCGCACCGAAACGGCCGGCTGCACGGCCCTGGCAGGTTTGCTCGCACTGGCGGGAGATTTCTGATGTTTGAATCGGCCGAACTCGATCACAAACTGTCCAAATCCGAATTCGACGCGGTTCTGCCCGACCTGCGCGCCGAACTGCTGGACGCGCAGGTGCGCCTGGGGCGCGACCGGCGTTTCGGGGTGCTGGTGCTCATCAATGGCGTGGATGGCGCCGGCAAGGGCGAAACCGTGAACGTGCTCAATGCCTGGATGGATCCGCGGCATATCCATACGCACGCGTTTGGCGCGCCCACCGAAGAAGAATCCATGCGCCCGTTCATGTGGCGCTTCTGGCGCGCGCTGCCGCCGCGCGGGTCGATAGGCATCATGTTCGGCAGCTGGTATTCCGAGCCCATACTGCAGCGCGTGGAGCGCGACATGGGCCGCTCCGAACTCGATGCGCGCATAGACGAAATCAACCATTTCGAGCGCATGCTGGCGCAGGAAGGCGTGCTGGTCCTCAAGTTCTGGTTCCACCTCGCCAAGGAAGTGCAGCGCAGGCGCCTGCGCGCGCTGGAAAAGAACCCGCTCACGCGCTGGCGCGTCACCAATGACGACTGGAACCACTTCGCGCGCTATGACCGCTTCCGCGAAGTCAGCGAACACGTGCTGCGCCAGACTTCCACCGGCCACGCCCCCTGGGTGGTCGTGGAAGGCGCCGACGAACGCTACCGTTCGGTCTATGTCGGCCGCGTGCTGCTCGATGCGATGACCAAGCGCCTGGGCGCGGATGCGGCCGACTTGCCGCTGGCGCTGCCGGTGGCGCCGATCGCGCCGCCGCCGCTCGACGGCGTGAATTTGCTCAACCGCCTGCAGCCGGCGCAAAATTTCGCGGCGGCGCGCTATGCGCGCGAAATGGAAGAACTGCAGGGCCGCCTGGCCATGCTGGTGCGCCGCAAAGGCTTCGCCAGGCGTTCGCTGGTGGTGGTGTTCGAGGGCATGGATGCGGCCGGCAAGGGCAGCGCGATCCGCCGCGTGACCGGCGCGCTGGACGCGCGCCTGTATCGCGTCGTGCCGATCGCCGCGCCGGCCGAAGAAGAAAAGGCGCAGCCCTATTTGTGGCGCTTCTGGCGCCATGTGCCCAAGCGTGGGCGGGTGGCGATTTTCGACCGCTCGTGGTACGGCAGGGTGCTGGTGGAGCGCGTCGAAGGGTTCTGCAGCGAAGCGGACTGGATGCGCGCCTATTCGGAAATCAACGACTTCGAGGACCAACTCGCCAGGTCCGGTGCGGTGATCGTGAAGTTCTGGCTGGCGGTGAGCCCGGCCGAACAGTTGCGCCGCTTCGAGGAACGCGCGGCCACGCGTTTCAAGCATTTCAAAATTACCGAAGAGGATTGGCGCAATCGCGACAAGTGGCCGCAATACGTGCCGGCCGTGTGCGACATGATCGACCGCACCAGCACCGAAATCGCACCCTGGACCCTGGTCGAGGCCGATAACAAACTGTTCGCGCGCGCCAAGGTGTTGCGCACCTTGTGCGAGCGGCTGGAGCGCGCGTTCAAATGAAATTTTCCGCAACCCGGCCCGGCGCGCGCGCGCCGGCGCGCAATTGCGTACGAGGACCCATTCCATGATGCCCAACGAACAGGCGCTGTTCGTGAGCTGGGTGCGCCACGCCGCACCTTATATCCATGCGTTTCGCAACCGCATTTTCGTGATCGGCTGCGGCGGCGAGGTGATGCAGGGCGACATGGCGCTGCGGCTCGCGCACGACTGCAATCTGCTGGCCAGTCTGGGCATACGTCTGGTGCTGGTGGCGGGCGCGCGCCCGCAGATCGAAGCGGAAATGAGCGCGCGCGGACTGGAGTCGCGCTATCACAAGGGCTTGCGCGTGACCGACGCGGCCGCCCTGGAATGCGCCAAGCGCGCCATGGGTGCGCTGTGTGTGGACATTCAGGCGTTGTTGTCGCAAGGCCTGCCGGATACGCCCATGGCGGGCGGGGCGATGCGCGTGGCGATGGGCAATTTCATCACCGCCAAGCCGGTAGGCGTGGTGGATGGGGTCGATTTCCAATACACCGGCGCGGTGCGCAAGGTCGCGGCCGAGTCGCTCGCGCGCGCGCTGGAAGACCATCACGTGGTGCTCATCGCGCCGTTCGGGGTGTCGCCTTCGGGCGAGGTGTTCAATCTGAGCATGGAAGAGGTGGCGGAACGCGTCGCCGTGGCGCTGGCGGCGGTC
>JAEUNN010000764.1 GCA_016791085.1 Rhodocyclaceae bacterium
ACCCCACACGGTCTGCAGATAGCGCGGCTTGGACGGGTCGTCCTCCACCAGTTTGCGCAGGCGCGAAATCTGCACGTCTATGGCGCGGTCGAACACCTCGTATTCGCGGCCGCGCGCAAGTTCCATGAGCTTGTCGCGCGACAGCGGCTGGCGCGGATTCTGCAGCAGCACCTTGAGCAGCGCGAATTCGCCGGTGGTGAGCTGGGTGACCGTGCCGGCGCGCTCCAGCGTGCGCGTGCCCAGATTCACGCGCACCGACCCGAAAGCGACTTCGGTATCTTCGGTGGCCGGCGCCCCCGGCAGCGGACGTGCACCCTGGCGGCGCATCACGGCCTGGATGCGCGCCACCAGTTCGCGCGGGTTGAAGGGCTTGGCCAGGTAATCGTCGGCGCCCATTTCGAGGCCCACGATGCGGTCTATGTCTTCGCCCTTGGCGGTCAGCATGATGATCGCGATGTCGTTGCCTTGGGCGCGCAGGCGGCGGCAGATGGCCAGCCCGTCCTCACCCGGCAGCATCAGGTCCAGCACCAGCAGATCGTACAGTTCGCGCGACAGCGCGCGGTCCATCTGCGCCGCGTCGCCGACCGCCTTGACGGTATATCCCTGCTGGCCGAGATAGCGATTGAGCAATTCGCGCAAGCGCGGGTCGTCGTCCACGACCAGGATTCTGTTTTTGTCCATGGGTCTTATGCTAGCCGCAGCGGGGCCTGCGCAACAAGCAGACTGCGCCACGAAGTAACAATCCTTTACAAACGCCGAAATCGCAAAAACATCGAGCTTACAAAGCCGCCCGACAATCTTCCCCATGTATCCAACGTTCCCTCGCCTGCAAGCGGGATCGGGTGCACGTTGCGGGGACTGCTGCCGATACAATACATCCGGGATGGTAGTGCGTGGGCCGGACCAGCCGGCACGCGCAAGGCGGGAGAAATTTCGATGAAATGCAAGGCATGCATCATGGCCGCCATGGTGTTCGCATCGGCCGGCGCTGTGGCGGCGCCCGCCGGCGGCGATCCGCGCGGCCGCGGGCCCGAGCACGAGCGACGGCCCGACGCGCCGATGCAGGCGCCCAACGAACAAGACGCGCGCGCCGCGCGGCTTACGCCGGACCAATTGCGCCAGCTGCGCCAGGACGTACGCAACGCCGGACGCGAAGTCTACGGCAACAATCGCCAGCAGCGCCGCTTCTGACGCCGGCTGCGCTTGCGCGCAAGCTCCCCGATCGCGGCCTCGCACCAGGCTGCGTGAAACTAATACACGGTACCCGCAGGGGAGGGGACGTTATTTTTTGCCATCCCGTAGCAGAGAGGAGACATCATGCAGGATCCACTTCAAATTGCCATCGCGAGCTTCCTCGCCACCAGCCGCCAGGCCTTGTTCGGCCACCTGCGCGAAACGCGCATCGGGCGCATTGCCGTGGTGCCGCGACGCTTCGTGCCCAAGCGCCTGTTTGCCGGCCTGGGTTACCAGCTCGGCAAGCTGAAGCCCATGCCTTTGCGGCGCCAGGCCGCCGGCTCCTGATCCTGCGCGCGGGGCATTGACGCCCGCGCAAGCTCGACGACAGCGTTTTGCACGGCGCGCTCTTCGCCTATACTCCCTGCGCACCGCGATCTGGGGACGGTTTATGGGAGCGTCGGACAACAAAGCACCGCGCATGGTGCGCCACTTCCGCGAAATTTTGCTGTGGCCGCTGCAACTGATGCCGCTGCGCGAAAACAGCCAG
>JAEUNN010000766.1 GCA_016791085.1 Rhodocyclaceae bacterium
GGCTGGATTTCAGCTACACGGCCGGAGCGCGCAGCCATGCTGCCGGACGCGTGTTGTTCGACGCGGATAGGGCATGAACGCCACCCCAGCCACGCGCACGGCGGTGGTGATTCCGGTCTATAACCACGGCTCGACCATCGCTGCCACGGTGGAGCGCCTGCTGCCGCACGGCCTGCCCATATTCATCACCGACGACGGCTCGAACGAGGCCACGCGCGCCGAACTGGAGCGCCTCGCGCGCACCTGCCCGCTGGTGGATTTGCAGCGCCTGCCGCAAAACCGCGGCAAAGGCGCGGCGGTTATCGACGCCATGCGGCGCGCGCATGCACGGGGCCATACCCACGCCCTGCAGATAGATGCCGACGGCCAGCACGACATCGGCGACCTGCCGCGCTTCCTGGCCGCATCCGCGGAACAGCCCGCGGCACTGGTGACGGGCAAGCCGGTATATGACGCATCGGCGCCGTCGAGCCGGCGTTATGGGCGCCTGATCGCGCTGTTCTGGGTGCGCCTGGAAACCTTGTCGCCGGACATAGGCGATGCCATGTGCGGCTACCGCATCTATCCTCTGGCGCCTTCGGTGCGGCTCGCCGATCGCGTGGCGATCGCGCCGCGCATGCCTTTCGACATCGACATCATGGTGCGCCTGTCCTGGATGGGCGTGCCCATCGTGAACCTGCCCACGCGCGTCATCTATCCGCCCGGCGGCCTGTCGCATTTCCGCATGTTGCGTGACAACCTGCAGATTTCCCTGACCCACACGCGTTTGTGCGCCGGCATGTTGCTGCGCCTGCCCGTGCTGCTGTGGCGCAAATTGCGCCCGCGCGATGCGGCCCGCGCGCATTGGTCGGACCTGGGCGAGCGCGGCACGCGGCTCGGCCTGCATACCATCGTGGCCATATACCGCCTGCTCGGCGACCGCGTCGCGCGCCTCGCGCTGCGCCCCATCGTGGCCTGGCATTTTCTGACCGGCGCGCGCGCGCGCCGCGCCTCGCTGGATTATTTGCGCCGCCTGGCCGGGCGCCGCGCCGGCATGCCGGAACCCGGTTACGCCAACGCCTACCGGCACATGCTGGCATTTGCCGAATCCGCGCTGGACAAACTGGCCGGCTGGAGCGGCCGTCTGCCGGCACCGGCCATCGACTTTCCGGCACGCGCGGAATTCGACGCCCTGCTCGCCAGCGGGCGCGGCGCGGTGCTGGTGGGCGGGCACCTGGGCAACCTCGAAATGCTGCGCGCCATCGCCAGCCGCGACAAGGTCGCGCGCATCACGGCGGTGGTCTATAGCGAACACGCCAGGCGCTTCGCGGCCGCGCTGGCGGCCGTGAATGAGCAATACGGCGTGAATTTGCTGCACGTCCCGGATTTCGGGCCGGATACCGCGATCGCCCTGCGCGAGCGCGTGGACCGCGGCGAACTGCTGGTGATCGTGGGCGACCGCACGCCGCCCGCGCAAACCGGCCGCACCGTGCAGGCGGATTTTCTCGGCGCGCCGGCGGCTTTTCCGCAGGGGCCGTACATTCTGGCCTGGCTGCTGGAATGCCCGGTGTACCTGTTGTTCTGCCTGCGCGGCGCAGGCGGCTACCGCATCTGTTTCGAGCATTTCGCGGAGCGCATCGAACTGCCGCGCGCGCGGCGCGACGCAGCGCTGCGCGAATACGCCCAGCGCTATGCAAACCGGCTCGAAGCCCTGTGCCTTGAGGCGCCGCTGCAGTGGTTCAATTTTTTCGACTTCTGGCGGCGGCCACCCGAAACTGCGGCAAGGCCCGCAACCGTGCCTACCCCCGATCACTACCGGAGCCAACCGTGAACCGCCTTGCATTAGCCGGCCTGCTGCTGGCCGTCACCTTGCCCGTACAGGCACGCGATGAGCGACTGTCGTTTCCGCTGCAGGACGCGCTCACCAATGCCGAGGCGAAAAGCCGGCTCGACCCCGGCATCGCGCTGTATTTCCACCACCAGCCGCACCCGCGCGTCGCCCGATCACTGGGCGAATGGGCCACCAACAAAAAAACCAATGCTTTCGGCAAAACCGACAAGACCGCCTGCGAATGGGCTTTCCTGTCCGCCGCGCTGGAATTGCAGCAGCGCGCGCGCAAGGAAGGCGGCAATGCCGTCATAGACATTTACAGCAATTACAAGAACCAGCCCGAAAAGAGCGCCACGCAATATACATGCGGCGCCGGTGGCATCATGGCCGGGGTGGCCCTTAAGGGCACCGTCGTGACCATCCAGGACAAATAACACCGGCCGCCCATGCTGCACGGAAAGGAACATACCGTGGTCGAAATCGGCGCCGCGCCGCTCACCATAGAGCAGGTGCTCGCGGTGGCGGAAAAAGGCGCACCGGTGGGTCTATGCACGGCGCCCGAATTCGCCGCGCGCATCGACGCCGGAGCCGCATACCTGGACCGTCTGCTGTCCGACGGCAGTTCGATCTATGGCGTCACGACCGGCTATGGCGATTCCTGCACGGTATCGGTGCCGCCCGAACTGGTGGCCGAACTGCCCCTGCACCTGACGCGCTACCACGGCTGCGGCATGGGCGACATGCTGGACGAGGCGGCCACCCTGGCGACTTTGGTGGCGCGCCTCAATTCGCTCGCGCAGGGGTATTCCGGCGTGCGCCGCGTGCTGCTCGAGCGCATCGCGCAGTACGTCAACGAGCGGCTGTTGCCGCGCATACCGGCCGAAGGATCGGTGGGCGCGAGCGGCGACCTGACGCCGCTGTCCTATCTTGCCGCGGCGCTGGTGGGCGAGCGCGAAGTCAGTTTCCGCGGCCGCCTGTGCGCGGCGCGCGCGGCGCTGCAGGAACTGGGGCTGCAGCCGCTCAGCCTGGCGCCCAAAGAAGGACTGGCGCTCATGAACGGCACCGCCGTCATGACCGGACTGGCCTGCATCGCCTGCGGCCGCGCCGAATACCTGTCGCGGCTCGCGGCGCGCATTACCGCGCTGGCGGGGTTTGCGATGCGCGGCAATCCTGGCCATTTCGACCCGCGTCTGTTCGCGGTCAAGCCGCACGCCGGGCAGATCGAATGCGCGCACTGGATTTGGCACGACCTGGGCGGTGCCGGCAACGCCGGTGAAGGTCCGCGCCTGCAGGACCGCTATTCCATACGCTGCGCGCCGCACGTGATAGGCGTGCTGCGCGACGCGCTGAGCTGGATACGCCGCGACGTCGAAAACGAACTTAACAGCGCCAACGACAACCCGATCATAGATGGTGAACAGGGCTGGGTGCTGCATGGCGGCCACTTTTACGGCGGCCACATCGCATTCGCCATGGACGGGCTGAAAACCGCCGTGGCGGGCCTGGCCGACCTGATGGACCGGCAACTCGCGCTGCTCGTGGACAGCCGCTACAACCACGGCCTGCCGCACAATCTGTCGGGCACCACCGGGCCGCGGGCGGCCATCAACCACGGCTTCAAGGCGGTGCAGATCAGCGTGTCGGCATGGACCGCGGAAGCGCTCAAACAAGCGCTGCCGGCGGCCATTTTTTCGCGCTCGACCGAATGCCACAACCAGGACAAGGTAAGCCTGGGCACCATCGCCGCGCGCGATTGCCTGCGCGTGCTGGAACTGGTCGAACAGGTGGCGGCGGCCATGCTGCTGGGCTGCCTGCAGGCGCTGCGGCTGGCCGAGCGCGACGGCAATCCGGCGCCGGCCGGACTGGCGCAATTTTGCGCGCAATTCGACGCCGGCCATCCTTTCGTCGATGAAGACCGCCCGCTCGAACATGAATTGCGCGCGCTCGCCGCGGCCATACGCCGGCGCGACTGGAGCCTGTATGCCTGAACCGCGACTTTGCGCCGAAGTGGATATCGACGTGCCGTTTTTCGACGTCGATTCCATGCACATCGTATGGCACGGCAACTATGTGAAGTATTTCGAGATCGGCCGCTGCGCGCTGTTGCGGCTGATCGGCTACGACTATCCGGAAATGGCGGCCGGCGGCTATCTGTGGCCCATCGTGGATTGCCGCCTGCGCTATGTGCGCCCGGCGCGCTACGGCCAGCGCATACGCGTCAAGGCCAGCCTGCTGGAATGGGAAAACCGCCTGCGCATCGCCTATGAAATCCGCGACTGCGAGAGCGGCGAGCGGCTCACGCGCGGCGAAACCGTGCAGGTCGCCGTGGAAGCCGCCAGCCAGGCCATGCAATTCGTGTCGCCGCCCGATCTGGTCGAGCGCGTGAGGGCAAAATGCGGAAACTGCTAGCCGCGGTCCTGCTGGCGCTGGGTGCGGGCGGCGCGGCGGCCGACCCGGCGGCCGACCGCATCGCCCAACGGCTCGCGCGCACGCTCGCCGATACGCCCGTGCTGCGGGCCGAATTCGAGCAGAAAAAGGACATGGCGGCATTCAGCAAACCGCTCGTGACGCGCGGCAATTTCGTGTTTGCGCGCGGCACGGGCGTGCTCTGGAACATCGAGGCGCCGCTGAAACTGGCTTATGTGATCAGCGACGAACGCATCGTCGAAATTGCCGCCGACGGCAAGGTGCAGGTCAAAAGCGGCCAGGACGTGCGCGGCCTGGCTCAGGTCGGACGTTTGTTCCGGGCGCTGCTGGGCGCGCAAAGCGCCGAACTCGCGGAAAATTTCGACGCCGCCGGCAGCGAAAGCGGGCCGGCCTGGCGCATGGAATTGCGGCCCAAATCGGCCCAGCTCGCGCACTACCTGAAGCGCATAGAACTGAGCGGCGCGCAATACGTCGAGGCGCTGCGCCTGGAAGAAAGCGCCGGCGACGTGAGCAGCATACGCTTCACCCGCTTGCGCGCCGCCACCGAACTCGACGCGGGCGAGCGCGAGCGCTTCGCCTTGCGCTAGGCCGCCGTGGCGAGCGGAATACCGGCGATGGAAAGTTTGCGGCGGCAGGGCGCGCCCGCGCGCGCCGCGGCCTGGCTGTGGCTGGCGGCCGTGGCGGCGGCGCTGCTGTTCGTGCTGCGCCAAAGTAGCGGCGGGCTGCCGCTGGAAACCAATGTGCTGGCGCTATTGCCGCAGACCGAACATAACCGCACGGCCGAACGCGCCGTGCATGCGCTGGCCGACAGCCTGGGCAACCGCGCCATCTTCCTGGTCGAGCATGCGGATGCCGCACGCGCCCGCGCGCTGGCCCGGCAATTCGCCGCCAATCTCGAATCCAGCGCCGTGTTCGCGCGCGTGAGCGCCGCCGCGCCGCGCATCGACCCGGAATTGCTCACGGGTTTTTACGCGCCGCACCGCTTTTCCCTGTTGTCCGCAGCCGACCGCGCCGCCATGGCGGACGGCAGTTATGACGCCGCCGCGCGTCTGGCGCGCCGCATGTACGCACCGTTCAGTGCCGGCGTGCCGACCGCGCCGGCCGGCGACCCTTTCGGCCTGCTGCAATCTTTCCTGAGCGCGCTGCCACTGTTGCAGTCCTCCCTGAGCGTCGAGGACGGCATGCTGGTCGCGCATGCCGGCACGCGCACGCAGGTGCTGGTGCTGGCCGAACTGCAAGGCTCGGCCTACGACCCGCCGGTGCAGGAACGCGTGAGCGCCGCCGTGGCACAGGCCGAAGCCGCGCTGCAGGCCGCCGGTGCGGTGTTGCTGCGCACCGGCGGGGTGTTCTACGGCCAGGCCGCGCGTGCCGGCGCCGAGCGCGAAATGGACTGGATAGGCGCCGGCTCGCTGGCCGGCATCACGGCGCTCATGTGGTTGTTGTTTCGCTCGCTGCGCCCGCTGTTGTTAAGCCTGGCCACGGTGGCGGCCGGCGTGGTGTGTGCCGCCGCGGCCGTGCTCGCGGTGCATGAGCGCATGCACCTCATCACGCTGGTGTTCGGCGCCAGCCTGATCGGCGAAGCCGTGGACTACGCCATCCAGTATTTCGCCGCGCACCTGGATGCCGGCCCCGGCTGGGAGCCGCGGCGCGGCCTCGCGCGCATATTCCGCGGTCTGCTGCTGGCGCTCGCCACCAGCCTGATCGGCTATGCCGCGCTGGCCGCGGCGCCGTTTCCGGGCATCAGCCAGATCGCCCTGTTCGCATTTGCCGGGCTCGCCGCGGCCTGGCTGTCGGTGGTGCTGTGGCTGCCGCTCTGGGTGACGCAGCCGACCCGGCGCGACGCCGGCCGCGCGCTCGCCTGGCCGCGCCGCGTATTGTCGCGCTGGCAGCAGGCGCGCCCGCGCACGGCGCTGTGGGTGCTGGCGGCCGGGCTGCTGGTGTGCCTGCCGGGTTGGCTGCAACTGTTTCCGGACGACGACATACGCCTGCTGGTGGCGCGGCCCGCCGCCCTGGTGGAACAGGAATACCGCATCCGCGCGGCGGCCGGCATGAATGCCGGCGGGCGCTTTTTCCTGATCGAGGGTGCCGACGCGGAAAGCGTGCTGCGCCAGGAAGAACAGCTTGCCGCGCGGCTGCGCGCAAGGGCGGGCGCGCCGGGTTTTATCGCCACCTCGGATTTTTTGCCGTCCGCCGCGCGCCAGGCCGAAAACCGCGCCCTGATCGCGCGCGCGCTGCCCGTTGAACAGGGCGTGGCGCTGCTGGAACAGGCCGGCCTGCGTGCCGGCGCGCTGGCGCAATGGCGCCAGGATGCCGGCGCCGCGCCGGCGCCGCTCACGCTGGCCGACTGGCGCGCCAGTCCTTTATCGGTGCCGTTCCGGCACTTGCTGCTGGATACGCCGGGCGGGCTTGCCAGCATCGTGCCCTTGCTGGGCGATGCCGGCGACAGCGGGCTCGCGGCCCTGGCGCAGGATTTGGCCGGCGTCACCCTGGTCGACAAGGCGGCCAGCGTATCGGCGCTGCTGGGCCAGTACCGCGGCTGGATAGGCCTGTGGCTGGCGCTCGCCACGGCCATCGTGTATGGCGTGCTGTGCCTGCGTTACCGGCCGCGCGCCGCCGGCGCGGTGCTGCTGCCCACGCTGGCCGGGCTGGGCTGCGCGCTGGCGCTGTATGGCTACAGCGGCCTGCCGCTCACGCTGTTCGCGCTCATGGCGCTATTGCTGGTGCTGGGCGTGGGCGTCAATTACGCGATCTTTCTGGTCGAAGCCGGCGCCGCCGCGCCCGCGCCGTTTGCCGGCGTGCTGGTGTCGGCGGCCACCGTGCTGCTGTCCTTCGGCCTGCTCGCGCTATCTTCGCTGCCGGCGCTGCGCCAGTTCGGCTGCATGCTCACGGCCGGCGTGGCCTGTGCCGTGCTGGCGGCACCGCTCGCGCCGCTGTTCGGAGCGCGCGCATGAAGGCCTGGGCGGCTGTGTGCCTGCTGCTCCTCGCGGCCTGCGCGGATACGCGCACGGACTGCGCGCAATTGCCGGGCGGCCTGCGCTACTGCCTGCAGCCGCACGCCGGGCCGGCGTTCGCGGCGGACCAGGCCCTGACCATACGTTATCGCGAACAAACGATGACCATGCTCTGGCGCATGCGCGCCGATGCCGGCGGGCTCCATTGCGCCGGCCTGTCGCCGCTGGGGCAAACGCTCATACGGCTGGACTGGGTGGATGGCGTGCTGAGCGCGGCCATGCCGCCGGAACTGCAGCGGCGGCTCGCGCCGGCGCTGCTGCCGGCGCTCATCCAGATTGCGCTGTGGCCGCCGGACGCCGTGCGCGCCGGGCTGTCCGCGCCGGGGCGCCTGGATAGCGACGGGAAACGCCGCGTGCTCGGCGACGGCGAGCGCGAATTGCTGGTGGTGGTATGGTCCGGCGACGCGCCGCCCTATGACAGCCTTAGTATCGAAGCGCCCGCTGCCGGCCTCAGCCTGGAAGCGCGCACCCTGACCGAGGAAAGCCAGCCGTGATCCCAGTTTCCCTTTCCCTGCCGGGCATATTGAGTGCGCTGGGGCGCGGCCCCGAACAGACTTTGGCCGGGCTGTTGGCCGGCGATACGCGCGGCATGGTGGCCGAACCGGCGCCGCTGGGCGGGGGCATGTTTACGGTGGGCCGCGTGGCCGGCGAACTGCCGCCCATCCCGCCGGCGCTGGCGCGCCACGACAGCCGCAACAACCGCCTGCTCATGGCCGCGGTGGAACAACTGGCGCCGCAGATCGAAGAATTGCGCCGGCGCCATGAGCGCAGCCGCATCGGCATCGTGCTCGGCACCAGCACGTCCGGCGTGGCCGAGGGCGAAGCCGCCTTGCGCGCCTGGAAAAACGCCGGTGCATTGCCGCCCGGCTTTCACTACGAACAGATGGAAATCGGCGACCCGGCGGTATTTCTGGCGCGTCTGCTGGAACTGCAGGGGCCGGCCTACACCATATCGACGGCCTGCAGTTCCGGCGCCAAGGCGCTGGTGTCGGCCAGCAAAATGCTGCAGGCCGGCATTTGTGACGCCGTGCTCACGGGCGCCGTGGATAGCCTGTGCGCACTCACGCTGTGCGGTTTCGCGTCGCTGGAATCGGTGTCGCCGCAACTGTGCCGGCCGCTGTCGCGCACGCGCAATGGCATCAATATCGGCGAAGGCGCGGCGCTGTTCGTGATGACGCGCGGCGAGGGCCCGGTCATGTTGCTGGGGGCCGGCGAATCCAGCGACGCCCACCATCTGTCCGCGCCGCACCCGCAAGGCCTGGGCGCGGAACTGGCCATGCGCGAGGCGCTGGCCGGCGCCGGACTGGCGCCCGGCGCGGTCGATTACCTGAATCTGCATGCCACCGCGACGCCCAAAAACGACGTGGTGGAAGCGCATGCCGTGGCGCGCGTATTTCTGGACGGCATCGCCGTGAGCGGCACCAAGGCGCTCACGGGCCACGCGCTGGGGGCGGCCGGCGCGCTCGAAGCGGCGTTCTGCCACCTCATGCTGGCGGCCGGCGACGGCCGTATCGCACCGCACGTGTGGGACGGCGACGCCGACCCGGAACTGCCCGCGCTGGATATCGTGACGCCGGGGCGCCGCTTTGCGCGCAGCGCCGGGCGCGCGCTCATGAGCAATTCTTTCGCATTCGGAGGCAATAACGTATGCCTGATACTGGGCGACCCGCGCTGACCGCCGGCAGCTTTCCACCGGTGGAACGATTGCTCGACCACCGCGGCAGCATGTTGCTGCTGGACGCGGTCACGGCGTACGAGGGCGAAACCCTGGAAGCGCACTATCGCGTGCGTGCCGGCGCCTGGTATGCCGGCGCGGACGGCGCCATGCCGGGCTGGATGGGGGTCGAAATCATGGCCCAAAGCATCGCCGCGCATTCCGCGCTGAGTGCGCTGGAAGCCGGCCGCGCGCCGCGCTCGGGCGCGCTGCTCGGCACGCGCCAGTATGTGTGCCGGCAGCCCGGCTTTGCCGCGGACGCCGAACTGTGCGCGCGCGCGCGCCGCACCTACCACGACGCCGACGGCCTGGCCGCCTATGAATGCGCGCTCAGCCTGGATGGCGCCGAGGTCGCCAGTGCGGTGCTCACGGTCATAGAGCCGGAAAATTTCGACGCCTTCCTGACGCGCGGGGCGACACCGTGACGGCGCGCCGCGTACTGGTCACCGGCGCGAGCGGCGGCTTGGGCCGTGCCATCGCGCTGGCGCTGGCGGCGGCCGGCTTTGAGCTGGGCCTGCACTGCCGCGCGCGGCGCGCCGAAGCCGCGGCGCTGGCCGGGCAGATCGCCGCGGCGGGTGGCCGCGCCACGTTGCTCACCTTCGACGTGTGCGACCGCGCCGCCACGCGCGCCGCGCTGGAAGCCGACCTGGCCGCGCACGGCGCCTACTGGGGCGCCGTGGTGAATGCCGGCATCACGCGCGACAACGCATTTCCGGCGCTATCCGACGAGGATTGGGACAGCGTGCTGGATACCGCGCTGGATGGCTTTTTCAACGTGCTGCACACGCTGGCCATGCCCATGGTGAGGCTGCGCGACGGCGGGCGCATCGTGACCATCGCTTCGGTGTCGGGCCAGATCGGCAATCGCGGCCAGGTCAATTACAGCGCCGCCAAGGGCGGCGTGATTGCCGCCAGCAAGGCGCTGGCGGTGGAACTGGCGAGCCGCCGCATCACCGTCAATTGCGTCGCGCCGGGGCTCATCGATACCGGCATGCTGGAAGGCGTGCCGGTCGAGGACATGCTGAAACTGATTCCCATGGGCCGCATCGGCCGGCCCGAAGAAGTTGCGGCGGTGGTGGCTTTCCTGCTGTCCGAAGGCGCCGCCTACATCACGCGCCAGGTGATAGGCGTGAACGGCGGCCTGGCATGATCCCCGTTGCCCGGCCGGCCGCGGCGACCGCTCAATAAAGCCCTGAAATGCCTGATCTCGGTTTGCTTTCGCGAGCGCACCGTGCAACCGGGCGCCGCCACGCGCCCGCCGCAGCCGCGGGCGTCCAACTGAGGAATGCAGGATGATGAAACGCGTCGCCATAACCGGCATGGGCGGCATCACGGCCCTGGGCTCCGCCTGGGACGACATCGAGGCGGCTTTGCGCGCGCGCCGCAGCGGCATCGTGCGCATGGACGAGTGGGAGCGCTATGCCGGCCTGCACACGCGGCTTGCCGGCCCCATCGAATTTGCGCCGCCGCCGCACTATCCGCGCAAAACCATACGCTCCATGGGGCGCGTGTCGCTGCTCGCGCTATACGCCTCGGAACGCGCACTGGCAGACGCCGGCCTGCTGGGCGCGGCGCTACTGAAGGACGGCAGCACCGGCATCGCCTACGGTTCGTCCTCGGGCAGCGTGGAGCCGGTGCGCGCTTTCGGGCAGATGCTCAACGACGGCAACATGGCCGGCCTGAATGCCAACAGTTACATACAGATGATGCCGCATACCGCGGCCGTGAACGTGGCGCTGTATTTCGGCCTCAAGGGCCGCGTGATTCCGACTTCCAGCGCCTGCACGTCGGGCAGCCAGGCCATAGGCTATGCCGCCGAAGCCATACGCTGGGGCCGCCAGACCGTCATGCTGGCCGGCGGCGCGGAAGAATTGTCGCCGGCCGGCGCCGCGGTATTCGACCTGCTGTTCGCGACCAGCACCAAAAACGACAGCCCGCAACTTACGCCGCGCCCCTTCGACCGTGCGCGCGACGGGCTGGTGGTGGGCGAGGGCGCCGCCACGCTGGTGCTGGAAGAATACGAACACGCACGCGCGCGCGGCGCCACGATATACGCCGAATGCGTGGGCTACGGCACGAATTCCGACGGCGCCCACGTGACCCAGCCCGAATACGACACCATGGCGGCGGCCATGCGCCTGGCACTGGACGACGCCGGCCTGGCGCCTGCGGCGATAGGCTATGTGAGCGCGCACGGCACCGCGACCGACCGCGGCGACGCCGCCGAAGCGCGCGCCACGGCCGCCGTGCTGGGGCCGCAGGTGCCCATCAGTTCCATGAAAAGCTATCTGGGCCATACCCTGGGCGCTTGCGGCGCCATCGAGGCCTGGTGGGCAATAGAAATGCAGCGGCGCAACTGGTATGCGCCCACGCTGAACCTGGATGAGCCCGACCCGGCCTGCGCCGGGCTGGACCATATACGCGGCGCCGGCCGCGAACTTGCCGCGCAGTATGTGATGAGCAACAACTTCGCATTCGGCGGCATCAACACTTCACTGATTTTCAAACGCACGGAGTAAATGCAATGTTCAAACAATCAATAAAGCTGGTGTTTTCGGTCTGGATCATGCTGTTCGCAGCGCTGTGCCTGGCGCGCAGTGCGGTGCCGATCGAAGCCGTTCCGGACATCGAAGTCAGAAGCCTGAGCGGCGCGCCGGTCGAAGAGGCCAAGGTGCGCAAGGCCATCCTGGACGCCGCGGCGTCGCAGAACTGGCTGGTGGCGCCGGCCGGCGACGGCCGCATCAAAGCCACCCTGCACGTGCGCGGCAAACACACGGCGGTCGTGGCGATCACGTACGACGCCACGAAAGTAACGATCAAATATCAGGACAGCGTGGATCTCAAATATGGCGTCGAGAACGGCGTGCAGGTCATACACCCGTTCTACAACAAGTGGGTGCGCGCTCTCGCCGACGCCATACGCATACAGCTCGGCAAGCTCTGATGCTTCACCTGATGGCTGGGCGCGGCGCGCGCCGGGTGTGAGGGCAGGCCATGCAGCGCGTCTGCGTAACCGGCCTGGGCATCGTATCCTGCCTGGGCAATGACGCCGCGGCGGTGAGCCGCGCGCTGGCCGAGGGGCGCCCCGGCATCAGCTATCGCGCCGACTTCGCCGAGCGCGGACTGTCCAGCCGGGTGGCCGGCGTGCCCGATCTGTCGGCCGCGGCGCCGATACCGCGCAAGTTGCGCCGCTACATGGCGGATGCCGCCGTGTATGCCTATCACGCCATGGCGGCGGCCATCCTGGACGCCGGACTGGACGAGGCGCAGTTGCGCGATGCGCGCTGCGGACTGATCGTGGGCTCCGGCGTCGGCTCCACGCTCATGCTGCAGGACGCCTATGAAACCTTGCGCACGCGCGGCATGGAAAAGCTGCCGCCGTATTACGTGCCGCAGGTCATGGGCAGTACCGCTTCGGCCTGCCTCGCGCAGGCCTGGAACATAGGCGGACCCAGCTACACGCTGTCGGCCGCCTGCGCCTCGTCGGCGCACAGCCTGGGCTGCGCGGCCGACCTGATACGCCACGGCGTGCTGGAGCGCGCCATCGCGGGCGGCGCGGAAGAAGTCGCCTGGACCTCGGCCTGCCTGTTCGACGCCATGGGCGCGCTATCCACGCACTGGAACGACACGCCGGCCACGGCGTCAAGGCCGTTCGACCGCGCGCGCGACGGTTTCGTGATCGCCGGCGGCGCCGGCATGCTGGTGCTGGAATCGGAAAGCGCGGCGCGCCGTCGCGGCGCCCACATCTATGCCGAACTGTCCGGCTATGGGGCAAGTTCGGGCGGCGCCGACATGGTGCAGCCGGATCCGGCTGCGGTCGCGCAGGCCATGCAGGCGGCGCTGCAGCAGGCCGGCCGGCCCAGGGTGGATTACCTGAATCCCCACGCGACGTCCACGCCGCTGGGCGACAGCGTGGAACTGGATGCGATACGCCGCGTGTTCGGGGCCGAACTGCCGGCCATATCCTCGACCAAAGGCCTGACCGGGCATGCCATAGGCGCGGCCGGCGTGCACGAGGCCATATTCTGTCTGCTCATGCTGGAGCGCGAATTCATGGCTGCATCGGCCAATCTGTTCGAGCCCGACCCGGCCACGGCCGGCCTGCCCATATTGCGTGATGTGCGGCCGGGCCGCTTCGACTGCGCGATGTCCACCAGC
>JAEUNN010000796.1 GCA_016791085.1 Rhodocyclaceae bacterium
GGCGTTCACGACTATCGTGCCGCCATAGACCGATATCGGGCCGGCGATGCCTATGGGGCTGGCGATGGTGACATTGGCGTCGGAACTGCCGTTGGCGCCCGTGGCCGCCTTGCCGATGGTCAAGCCGCCGACCGTGCTGGCTAGCACCATATTGCTGCCGAACGTGAAGGCGCTGCTGAAGTCGCTGCCAAACGGCTGCAGCGTCGCCGCGCCGGTGGTCGTGAGCGTGGTGGCGGCGCCCAGGTTGATCGCGTTGCCTGTCAGTGTGACGGCGCTGCTGCTGGCGGGCACGGCCGCGCCGTCGGCGCCCAGCGTGCTGGCGGCGGCCACCTGCAGGCCGCCGCTGCCGGTGCCGGTGAGCGCGATGGCGCCACTGGCGGCCAGCAGCGCATCGTTGCCCAGGTACACGTCGATCGGCGAGCTGCCACTCGCCGTGCCGGTGATGCTGACACCGCCGCTGCCACTGGCGGCCAGCCGCGTAACGCCGGTGGCGGGACCGCTCAGGTCCACGCCGCGGTTGAAGCCGCCGTTTTGGGCGCTGCCGTTCAGGCTGATACTGCCGCTGCCCGCCGTGAGGACGTACGTGGCCGCTGTGCTCGATGCGTTGTAATAGCCGTTGGAGAAATCTATGCCCATGCTGCCCCAACTGGCCGCGCCGGTGGCCTTGCCCCACATCGCCACCGACCCGCCGGTGCCCGCATCCAGGGTGAGGCCGCGGTAGGCGAACACGCCGATCGAGTTGCTGTTTACCGACTGCGAGCTGCTGCCGGCGATAAATACGTCGCCGCCACCGCTACGCAGCGTCACGCCGCTGCTGTAACTGCTGCTGCCGACGCCGGCATCGGTGCCCAGCAGCACGCCGCCACTGTTGGCGCTCAGGCCCGAGAGGTTGGCGGCATAGCCGTCGGGGCGCCCGTCGCCGGCCGTGCGGCCGGTGATGGACGAGGCCGTGCCGCCGTCGTCCAGCCCGCCGGCCAGGGTGATGCGGCCGCCGCCGGTGGCGGTACTCACCAGGCTCGCATCGCGGGCGGTGCTGGTGCGGGTGTCGATACTGGCGTTGTCGGAAACGTAGATGCCGCCTGCGCCGCTGGCATCGGAATCGGCCCAGTAGGTGACGTTGCCGCCATCAGTGGTCACCGCCACGCTGGCGGCCTGGGTGATGCTGCCCGATGCCTTCAGCAGCACGGCCGAACCGGCACCGGTCGAGGTCAGGTTGGCGTTGACCGCCACGCTGCCACCGTAGATCGTGATCGGCCCGGCGATACTGGTGGCGCTGCCGAGGGTGATGCTGGCGGTTTCGGTGGTTCTGCCGATGGTAAGGCTGGAAAGGGTGCTGGCAAAGCTCAGGTTGGCCGTCGACAGCGCAGTTGTGAACGTGCTGCCCCGAGACCAGATGCTTGCCGGTCCGCTGCCTTGCAGGCTCTGGCTGGGGCCGGAACCGAAGCTGAACGAGTCGGCTTGCAGTGTCAGTGCACCGCTACCAGCGTCATAGACGTTGCCGACGCTCGCATTGTTGGCCAGATACACGCTCGTATCGCTCACGTTGTTCGACGTCCCTATAACATCGAGCGAACCGCCGTTGGTGCCTATGGTCAGGCCTTCCAGATAGGCCCCATAGCGGATGCCGCCGCTGCCGTTGGTGGCACCGCCATTACGTTGACTGACACCGCTCAGCAGCACGGCGCCTCCGCCGCTCTGGATCGTGGAGAGCGATGACCAAATGCCGCCACCATGTTTGGTCATATTTCCTGCGTACCCCAGACCCTGGAGTGTGATACTGCCGCCACCGCTGGCTAATGGGGTTGAACCGCTGTAGATGCGGCTGTCGAGGGTCGATTGCCGGAGCGAAATGCCATCCTGATGAGCATCGGTGCTGATGGTCTGAGCAGTGGCCGTGCCATACGCATAGCCGGTCGGCGCGGTCGTGCCGGAGCCGCCGCCCAGCGTGATCTTGCCGCCGTCGCTGGCCAGGCGATTGTATTGACCGATAAAGATATTGCCGCTGGCGTTCGCATCGGCGTCGGACCACATCGTGATGTCCCCGCCGCTGGTCTGGAAGCTGAGGGGCGCCGCGCTACTGCTACCTGCCGCTGTGGCGATGCTGCCCGAGGCCTTGAGCAAAATGCCGGAGCCGGAACCGGTCGTGCTCAGGTCGGCATTTGCAGTGATGGCGCCGCCATAGACCGATATCGGCCCGGCGATGCTCAAGGGGCTGGCGATGGTCACATCGCTGTTGGTGCTGCTGCTGGCGCTGCCTATGCTGAGGCCGCCCAGCCCGGCCACCGAATTGATCGTCAGACCCGCCAGCGACCCGCTTCCGGTGAAGTTGCCGCCGGAGGTGCTGCCGGACAGCGTCACCGCGACCGGGGTGCCGGACGCCGCATTCGCGTAGAAGTAGTTGGACCAGGGCTGGATGGTCAGAGCGCCGGTGCTGTCGAGCGTCAAACCGAAGCCACCGGCGTTGTAGTTGAGCTCCGACTGGATGAAGGTGATGTTGCCGTCGCCGGTGCTGAAGCTCTGGTTGGCGCTGATGGGGGCGATGTCCGTGGCCGTTCCGCTGGCCGAGGTGACCGCGTCGATCAGAATGTGGCCGCCGGTGGCTTGCGCCACGCCGCCCAGGTAAGCGCGCGTGTCCACATTGCCGACGATGTCCACGGCATTCTGGTTGCCGCCGCTGCCGCCGCCGCCCGCATTCGAGGTCCCGACTGCAATGGCACTGCCGCCCGCATAGGGCACCCAACTGCCATTCAATGCCCCGCCGCCTACCCATAGGCCGCCGCCGTTGGTGCTGATGTTACCAACGGCTACCCCCAAGGCGCCGCCGTTGATGTTGGAACTCAGCACCACGTTCAGGCGCCCGGACGTGGAAGTGATGGCGTAGGTGCTGCCCAGCGCGTAAATGCGGCCCGCCGCGGCCAGCGACAGCGTGGCGTCGCCACCGGCGGTCTTGTCTATCGTCAAGCCGCTTTCCAGACCGATGTTGTAGTTGGAGCCGGTGCCGGTGGCGATGGTGACACTGGTGCCCGCGTTCAGCAGCGCTTCGATGTTGGACTCATACACCGTGGAGCTGCCGCTGGCCGTGCAGGCGCCCGCCGAGAAGGTGCAATTGCTGTCGGTGCCGCTGCCTGCGGCGAGCGTGATGTTGCCCGGGTCCATGAGCCATTGGCCGCCCTGGCCGCGTGCGGCGGAAGCGTCGCCGCTGACTCCGGTAATGTCCAGTGTATGCCCCGACGTTTCGATGCGGCCGCCGTTGCCGCCCTGCGGACCGCCGCGGGCAAGGATGTGTCCATGAACTTCGGTGCGCGAATCGGGCTTGGACACGTCCGACCACAGCACTGCCTTGCCGCCGTCACCACTGCGCGTGGCGGACACGTCCAGGCTCGCGCCGGCTTCCATGCTCACGCGCGTGGCCTGATGCATGCCGCCGCTGCCGGCCCAGTCGCCGCCCACCAGCACTTCGCCGCCGCCGGTCGCGCCGGCGGCCTGCAGCGACGAACCGGTTTTGAGCGCGATGTCATCGCCTTCCAGCACGATACGGCCGCCCTTGCTCACCAGGCTGCTGGCCGATACCGCACCGCTATTGACGACGCTGCCCTGCAGCGCATTTACGGCGCGCGCGCTCAGAATGACCAGGCCGCCGGGCGCCAGCACGGCGCTGCGGTTATCGACCAGCGCACGCAAGCTGGCCGGCTCGACGCGCAAACCCGCCAGTGTGTTGTTGCCGTCGAATTGCAATTCGAATGCTTCGCCGGCGCCGAGCGCGACGCTGCCGGCCTGGGCGACGATCACGCCCTGATTGCGTACTTCCGGCGCCAGCAGGGCGATGTACCCGCCCAGGTCGGATGTCAGCTCTCCCGCGTTGATCACGCTGCCGGTGGCGCCTTGGCGCTCGAACGAATACCGGCCGGCCATGAAATTGTCGAGGCTGATGGAATGCGTGGTCGCGACCAGACCGCCGACATTGACGCTCGCGCCCGGTGCGAAATAGATGCCGCTGGGGTTGCTCAGAAATACCTGCCCGTTGGCCTGAATGCGGCCGAAAATCTGGCTAGGGTTGCTGTCCAGGACGCGGTTCAAGGCCACGCTGGAGCGGCCCGGCTGCAGAAAATTCACCTGTGCCTGGCTGCCCACGTTGAACGTTTGCCAATCGATCGCCGCGCGCTGACTGGATTGGGTGATATTCATGACCGCGCCGGATTGAGCGATCGCGGCCTGGCCGCCGACCACCCTGCCGCCGGTTGGTAACTGCGCGGGTTGCGGCGGCGTTTGCGCCGTGGCTGCCGTGGCGGTGCCCAGCAACGCAGCCAACACGACGGCGCCCGACGCGCGTTTGCCGCGCGCGCGCACGTTCTCGGCGGCGGCGACCCAGGAAAGGCTGCATTCGTTCCAGACCAGTCTGTATGTCTTGTTCATGGCGGCAATTCCGGTTCAAAAAGGCAGGCTTACCGACAGCCAGAAGCGGTTCCGGTGCAGGGAACCGTCCTGATCGGCGCCGGTGGCGGTCGGCTTGGGGTTGTTGCCGATGCGGCGCGCCCAGGTGAGCTTGACGCCGACGCGCAAGGGCGTAGCCCAGGCGACGGCTAGCCCATAGCCCTTAAGGGAATAGGCCGGGCCGCCGTCGAAATTCGCGATGTGTCCGTGGTCGTAGAACGGCGACACGACCAGGCCCGCGGGCAGGCGCACGCGCCATTCGGCGCTCGCCAGTTCGCCGCGGCTGCCGCCGCCCTCATTGACGGGATAGGCGCGCACGCCAGTCGCCCCGCCGAGGTAAAAGCGCTCCGAGCTGTCCAGCGAACGGCTGGCATGCTGGCCGGACAGGCTCAGATACACCGACTGCTCGTCGGTAATGGCCTGCTGGCGCGACAAGGCGTATTGCAGCTTGTGGAAGTGGCCCGCGAGCGCCGGATTTTCCCCGACGTCGCGACTACCCTGATTCAGTTTGCCGGTGAACCAGGTTACGGAATAGCTGTTGGCGCCGCCGCCGCCCAGTCGATCGAACAGATTGCCGGACAGGCCCAATGCGAGGCTGTCGATGCGATAGTCGGACTGCACGGCGTTATTCGCCTCGTTGTGGAAGCGCTTGTCGGCGTAGGCCACGGACAGGTACAGATTGGACTCGCGCGAGCGGATCAGCGCGTAATTGGCTTGCAGCCCGAAACTGGTCGAATCGCCGCTGCCATGGAGCGCGCGGAATTCCGGCGCCACCAGCCGGTAATCGAGATAGGACGCGTTGATGCCTATGCGCCAGCCATTGGCGCCGACCGGGAGGCTGTAGTCGAGCCAGGCGTAATCGCTGCCTTCGGAATGCAGCACATTGCCGCGCAACTGGTCGCCCAGGCCGAGCGGGCTGTTCAGATAGCCGATCACGGAAGCGCGCTTGTTGCCCGTGGAGCGCGAGCCGCTGTTGTCCGCCGATACTTCGCCCGCGAACAAGGGCTCGTCGGTCACCTTGAGCACCAGATCGGTTTCGCCCTCATTGCGTCCGGCAGCCAGAGATCCGGACAGCGCGATACCGGGCAGGTCGTCGGCCAGCAGCAGCGAGCGGTCCAGCACCGCGGCGTTGATCGGCTCGCCCTTTTTCTGCCGTGCTTCGATGAATGCGAGGATCGTGTCCGGCCGTACGCGGCTGGGCGGGCTGCCTTCGATGCGCGCGCCGCCGAATGCGGCCTCGACGATTTGTATCGTCACGATGCCATCGGTCACATCCTGGCGCGGCAGATAGGTCCGCACGATCCAGCCGGCTTCGCGGTAGGCGTTGGCGACGGCGGCGGCAGCTTCTTCGAGTTCGGCGAGCCCGAGCGGGCGGTTCAGCCAGGGCGCCACGACGGGCGCGAGGCTGGCGCTCGCGAGCAGGGTATTGCCGGCGAAGCGGAATTCCTTGACGGTGACCGTCACGCCGCCGGGCAGGCTGAGCGGCGCCGTTTCGACCGGCTTGAGCGGCGCTCCGCGCGGCGGCAGGCGCGTGCCCGTTTCGCGCTCGATCTGCTGGCGCAACACGCCGGCATCGGGCGGCGTCTGGGCAAGGAGCGGCGCCGCCAATGACAGGCAAATTATTGTTGGCACCAGCTTGCGTACCCGGCGCGAAGCCTGCGGACCCCGCGAGCGACTATGCGCGCTGGCCATGACTGGCGCATTCTGCTGCGTTGCACAAAATCGGCACAAGACTTTGGTTATCAAGATTCCTCCCGGCGGATCGTTGGCGGCAGTCGCGGGCGGCCCGACGGGAATTCCTCAGCTTGTTCTTGCGCGCTGCACAGTTCCGGTCCGGGCGCATATAGCCCAACAAGCTATCGGCAGTTCCGGCGCTTTCATTAGCCCGAAATTTGAGAATTGCCGTTAATCGCCGGCAAGTAATTGATTTGTATAAGTCTCGTCGCAAAGGTGCATGCCACCCTCCGGCGCTTTCGCGTTGGCTGCCAGGGCCGATCCGCCCCAATGTGGATGCGCCGCAATGCGCTTGTCGTGGCGGATCAGACTGGCCGGCAGGCGGCAGAATGGGCGGCGCCAGGCTCATGCACGCCGTCCGGAGCGCGGACAGACCGTGACGCGCGCCGCGTAGCGCGTCGTTATGGGAATGCGCCTGGTGCCGCCGGAACTGCCCGAGCTCGGTTCATGACAGCGTGCGCGGCATGTGGGCCAAGCGCGGCAGTCGCCGTCGGTCCTATCAGTGCGGCGAAAACGGACGCATGCCAATCGCCCCTGGAAAGTGCAATTTCCGCGTCCCCACACGACTTCTCAGGGTATTCGCGTTGATCGACGTCGCGATCGAACCGCCTCAGGCTGGGGGCGCGGGCGTCTCGCCCGCGCGCTTACCACCCCGCGCGCTTACCA
>JAEUNN010000843.1 GCA_016791085.1 Rhodocyclaceae bacterium
CCTCATCGTTATCGACACCAGCGAGGATAAATCAAACCTCCTGGTATTCATCAACCCGCAGATCGTGGAGCGCGACGGCGAACAGGTGTGCGAAGAAGGCTGCCTTTCGGTGCCCGGCATCTACGAAAAGGTGACGCGCGCCGAGCACGTGAAAGTGCGCGCGCAAAACGTGAACGGCGAATTTTTCGAACTCGAGGCGAGCGGCCTTCTGGCCGTGTGCATACAGCACGAAATCGATCACCTGGATGGCAAGGTGTTCGTCGATTACCTGTCCAGCCTGAAACAGACGCGCATCAAATCCAAGCTCGCCAAACAGGCGCGCATCACGGCGTGAGCGCATTGTCCGTCGCGTTTGCCGGCACGCCGGAATTCGCGGCGCGCGCGCTGGCGGCCATAATCGGCGCCGGCCACGCCGTGCCGCTGGTGCTCACCCAGCCCGACCGCCCGGCCGGACGCGGCCAGAAGCTCGCCGCCAGCCCGGTCAAACAGCTGGCGCTGTCGCACGGCCTGCCGGTGGCGCAGCCGGAGCGCCTGCGCACGCCGGAACAGCGCGCCGTGCTGGCGGGCGTGGCGGCGGATGTGCTGGTGGTCGCCGCCTACGGCCTCATCTTGCCGCAAGCGGTGCTGGACTGGCCGCGTCTGGGCTGCCTGAACATCCATGCCTCGCTGTTGCCGCGCTGGCGCGGCGCGGCGCCGATACAGCGGGCCATAGAAGCCGGCGACCAGGAAACCGGCATCACCATCATGCAGATGGATGCCGGCCTGGATACCGGTCCCATGCTGTGCGCGCGGGCCCTGCCGATAGCCGCGACCGATACCGCCGCCGCGCTGCACGACCGGCTCGCCGCGCTGGGCGCGGAGTTGATCGTGCAGGCGCTGGCCGATCTGGGCGCAGGGCGGCTGGTTCCCCAGCCGCAGCCGGAACAGGGCGTCACCTATGCCCAGAAAATCGCCAAATCCGAGGCCGCGCTGGATTTCCGCGAGCCCGCCGAAGTGCTCGCGCGGCGCGTGCGCGCCTTCGATCCATTTCCCGGCGCAAGTGCCGGCGCCGGGCCGCTGCAACTCAAAATCCGCGCTGCCCACGCAGTTGCCGGCGCGGGCGTGCCGGGCCGCCTGCTCGCGGCGGCCGCGGACGCACTGGTAATCGCCTGCGGCAGCGGCGCGCTGGCGGTCACGCAACTGCAGTTGCCGGGCGGCCGGCGCCTGACGGCGGCAGAATTTCTGGCCGGCCATGCGCTGCCGGCCGGCACCCTGTTCGATGTTCCGCGGTCCGCCTGAACCCGGCCGCGCCGGTCACGATCTGGCCGAGCCTTGAATTTTCCGCGCGCGAGCCGTATCTAAGCTTATGACCGCAAGTGCGGCGATCACCACGGGAAAAACACGATGTTCGGCAACTGGATGAAAACCGGCCTGCTCATGGCCGCGATCATGGCTTTGTTCGGAACGCTGGGCTTGGCGCTGGGCGGACGTCAGGGCATGCTGCTGGCGCTGTTGTTCGGTGGCGCCACCAATCTTTGGGCTTACTGGTTTTCCGACAAGATGGTGCTGCGCATGTATAACGCGCGCGAAGTCGATGCGGCAAGTTCGCCCTACCTGTACAACATGGTGCAGGAACTGGCCGGGCGCGCCGGCCTGCCCATGCCGCGCGTGTATGTGATCGACGAAGCCCAGCCCAATGCTTTCGCCACCGGGCGCAATCCGGAACACGCCGCGGTCGCCGCCACCACCGGCATCCTGCAGCTTTTGTCGCAGCGCGAACTGCGCGGCGTCATGGCGCACGAACTGGCGCACGTGAAGCACCGCGACATCCTGATTTCCACCATTTCGGCCACCGTCGCGGGCGCGATTTCCATGCTCGCGCAGTTCGGCATGTTTTTCGGCAGCCGTGACGCCGATCGGCCCAACCCGGTGGTGGGCTTGCTGCTCGCCATCATCGCGCCGATCGCGGCCATGCTGATCCAGTTCGCCATTTCACGCGCGCGTGAATTCGAAGCCGACCGTGGCGGCGCGGAAATTTCCGGCGATCCGCTGGCGCTCGCCGCGGCGCTGGAAAAAATCCACGCCTACGCCACGGGCATTCCCATGCCGACCGCCGAGGCGCACCCCGAAACCGGCCAGATGATGATCATGAATCCGCTTTCCGGCGGCGGGCTGCGCGGCCTGTTCAGCACCCATCCGGACACCGCCGAACGCGTCGGCCGTCTGCGCCGCATGGCCCGCGCCTGAGCGCGGGCGCCCGCGCGAATTACCACGCCGGACGGCCGGCGTGGCAACATGCCGGGGTCACGGCGCGAGGAGCGGCACATGCACAGAGACTGGCAACCCGGCGGCGACGGCAATGTCGCGCGCAATGTGTTGGGCGGGCCCATGGAAGCCTGTTCGTTCCGGCCGACCACCGGTTTTTTCCGCAACGGCTGCTGCGATACCGGCCCGTCCGACCGTGGCCTGCATACCGTATGCGTGCAGGTGACCGCAAAATTTCTGGAATTTTCGCGCGCTGCCGGCAACGACCTCTCCACGCCGCGGCCCGAATACGATTTTCCCGGCCTGCAGCCCGGCGACCGCTGGTGCCTGTGCGCGCCGCGCTGGCAGGAAGCGCTGGAAGCCGGCCATGCCCCGCGCGTGTACCTGGCCGCTACCCACGAAGCTACGCTGCTGGTCGTGAAACTGGACGACTTGAAGCGCCACGCGGCGGACTGGCCGGAAGGCTGAGACCGGCGCGCGCGGCCGCAGCCCGGCGGGCGCCCGGCTTGGCGCGCCGGACGCGACCGGCCGGGCGGCATTGCCCCGTTCAGTTCTTGTCCGGCCTGTCCGGCGGCAAGGTGGGTGCGTCCGTCGTGGCGGGCGGATTTTGTTCACCGGCTGTGGCGGGCGCCGCATCGGCCCGCGCTGGCGCGTCCTCGGCTGTTTCCGCGCCGCGGCGGCCGAAGCGCGATTTTTTCGGCGCCCGCGGCGGGCCGCGCCGCCACAGGCCGCCGCTCGCATAGCTGTCCCAGGCCCAGCGCGTCCAGCGCAACACGCCGGCCGCCAGCCACAGCGCCCAGGCCAGCATGAGCGCACGCCAAATCCACAACGGCAGGGAGAACACCCAGGCCTGCGGAGCCGGTCCGGCGATGCGGTCGCCGTACCAGGCCAGCAGGTGATCGCTGGAGCCGTTGCCGGCTACGCGCATGTCCGGCTGGCCCAGCAAACCTTCGCGCACGGCTTCGAACAGCGCGCCGGCCGCGATGAGCGCCCAGACCGCGAGCAGTATTTGCGCCAGATTGAATGCCCAGCGCGGCCAGCTTGAGGCGTGGCGGGCGCGCAGGCCGACCGCCGCGAAAAATCCGAATACCAGCAATAGCGCGGCGAAACTGGCCTGTCCCAAACCCAGGGCGAGCAAAAAGCAGGCGCCGAAACCCAGCGGCGCGATGCGGCTTCTGGCCGCCACCCAGGCTGCGCCCAGCAAGATGGGCACCAGGCCCCAGAACAGCACGGCCGGTCCTAGCGGCGGCCCGCCCGCGGCCAGCAGCCAGCGGTCGCGCGGCAGTTCCAGGCGCAGGCCGGCGTTGGCGCCGGGCGCGCCGGGATTGAAACCGCCCAGTTCGAAATGCATCGCCATGCCGCGCGGCTCGCGCCATTCCAGCGCCACGACCTGGCTGCCCGGCACCAGCGGCAGCGTCACGGCGCCATTTTCCAGGCTTTGCGGCAGTGTCCGCCCGTCCAGGCTTAGCGACAGCAATTGCGCGCCGGCCGGCAGCGCGACGCGATGGTTGCCGCCCTGGCTGGCGCGCAGCGTGAATTGGGCCGTCACGTCGGTCGCGCGCAGGCCCGGACGCACATTCAGATTGAGGGCGTCGGTGGTGAGCGTTTGCCCTTCCACGCCGTCCGGCCGGCGCACGGCCAGGTGCAGGCGCTCGCCCGGATAGGGCTGCCACTGCGGCAGCCAGCGCTGGCCCTGGCGCCGTGTGACCGGCGCCAGCCCGTCGAAGCTCACGTTCCATTGCGGCCCCGCGTCGAGTTGCCAGGTTTCCACCTGGTTGGGCGCATCCAGGGCGGCCAGTTCGAGCGCCGGCGCCATGGCCACCGAACTGGTGTAGCGGGTGGCGGGGCCGCTCAGCGTAAGTTTGGCGACGCCGCCGGCCACGCTTACGGACGGGTCGGTCACGGCTTCGCCGGGCAACAGTTTTACGCGCACTTCGACCGGCGCCTCACCCCCGCCCAGGCGTTCCACCTGCGTCAGCATGGTCCAGGTCTGGCCCAGTTGCAGCAGGCGCGATACGCGCACCAGCGGAGCGATGGTGCCGGTGCCGGGGTCTTTCGATGCCGCCGCCGGTTCCGCGCGCGTGAGCGTGAGCGCGCCGCTGGCGAGCCCGCGCGCATCCAGGCCGGACAGGGTCCAGCCCGACAATTGCGCGCGCACTTCGCGTGGCGCGAGCGGCAGCGCAATGTTCAGTTGCGGCGGCGCGTCGCTTTGTTCCATGAGGATTTGATGCACGCCGCGCGGCAGGCGCACCCACAGCGTGCCGTCCGCGCCGCGCCGCATGGGCGGCACGCGGTTTTCCAGCAGCACGCGCTGTGGCCGCCAG
>JAEUNN010000855.1 GCA_016791085.1 Rhodocyclaceae bacterium
GGCCTTGACCACGTCGTAGTCGCGGATGAATGCATCCTGGATGCGGCTCACCGAAGCCCATTGGTCGGTATTGCGGCGCAGCGCCGCCTCGGCCTGGCGGCGGTCGGTAATTTCGTTTTCCAGCGCCAGGTTCTTGCTGGATAGTTCGTAGGTGCGCCTATCGACGGTTGCTTCGATGCGCGAGGTATAGCCGCTCAGCATGAGGATGAAAGCGCCCAGCAGGGCCGCCAGCACCAGCCCGCCCAGGTAGGCAACCCAGGGCTGCCAGGAGCGCCGCGCCATGAGGTAATCCTGCGTCGCGGCAAGTTCCAAAGTCCAGCGGCGATCACCGGCTTCGATGCGCCGCTGGGTCCGGAAGTCGCTGTCGGCCGCCGCGCCTTCGACATACAGCGGCGCGCTGTCGGCGCCGGCATCGTCGTCGCGCAAGGCGATGTGCAGGGACCGCGTCGGCGAGCGCGCCGCCACGCTGCGCACCAAGCCCGCCACATCCACCGCGGCCAGCGCGAACCCCCACTCGCGCCTGGATTCGGCGGCAAACTGTATGGGCACCGCCACATACACCAGCGCTTCGACGCCGCGCGCGCAGGGTGCGCCCGCCAGCGGCGGACTTACGGCCAGCGCGGCACTGCTCATGGCGCGCGTCAAGGTTGCGTTCAGCACCGGATCGCCGGCGATGTCGCGGCCCAGGGTGGCGCTGAAATCCGTCGCCGGCTCGACGAATTGCGCGGGCGCATGAAACGCCCGCGCGCGCGCCGGCATGGGTTTGCCGTTCAGCCCCAGGTCGGTGACAGGACTGCCGCTCGGACCATGCTCGTACAGATTGCGCCGCTCCGGCGTCAGGAACGGGTGCCAGGACAAGCAGCGCAATGCCGCCTGGCGGCGCAACAGACGCCCGGCGAATATGCGGAAATCCTGGCCGGTCACGTCGTCCGACGCAAGGAACAGATCCTTCAGCGATTCCGGCGTGGCCAGTGCCTGCTGCAGCGGGTCTTCCACGTCGTGTGCGAGGCGCTCCGCCTGGGCATCGAACTGCTGGTGCAGGCGGCGGTTTTCGGCGTCGCTCACGAGCACGAAAGCAACCGTCACGCCGGCAAACACACAGCACATGGGCAAGGCCATGCGCGCGCGGCGCGGGCGCCACAAACTGGCCGGCGCACCTATCCAGGCAAGCGTAATGGGCACGAACAGCAGCACGCCTATGGAGTCGCCGACCCACCAGGTAAGCCAGCTGATGGGCAGTTCGGCGCCCGGCACGATGCCGGCAAAATACAGCACGGCCATGCCTAGGCTGGCGCTCACCATGCAGGTGGCCGGCGCAATCAGTGCGAAGCGCGCAATCGGGCGCGGACCGTCGAGCGCCAGCGGGTCGCCGGCGTAGCGGGGCAACAGATAGGCACATAGCGTCGCCTGGATGCAGGGGGCGACACTCAAAAACGCAGCGACGGTGAAGTCGCGCAGGGCGAAATGGCCGGTGGCGTGCCAGGGTATCCAGGATTCGACCACCAGCACGCCCAGGTACAAACCCGGCAGCACGGCATGACGCCAGCACAGCACGGCCGCCACGGCAATTCCGGCGGCCGGCCACACCGCCGAGGCAAAGCTGGGCGGCAGCGCGAGTTGCAGGCCGGCGATGCCGACTATGGTGTAGGCAAGCGCCAGCATGAGGTTGCGCCGCAGGCGCAGCGCGAGCGCTACCGGCGGCACCGCCTGCGCGCGCACTAGGCGATCCATGGCCTGCCCGGCATGCACGCGGTCCGCAGCGGAAGCCGGCATATCAATCGCGACAAAATCGGCAACATGGAGGCCTGGTATGCGGTAGATCGGCGTGAGCTTATCCAATTTTAGGGGAAGGGCACGGTCGGCAGTACGCCATTAACGGCACAATTTCGACTTACATTGAACATTTGCCGCCAATTCCTTGCGGCAAAAGCATGCCGCGCCCGGCGCGGGTGTCCGTGCAGGCGCTGCTGCAGCAGAAAAATATCGGCCCGCGGCAAGGCGGGCGAACATGGCCGGTACGGCGCCGCAGCCCCTGCCTGGCGGCTGTGCCGGGCTCAGGCGGCGGACGCGGCGGCAGCCGGGAAGCGCAGTTCTATTTTCAGGCCGCGCCCGCCCGCACCGCGGCCGACCTGCATGTGTGCTTCGTGGCGGCTCGCGATTTCGCGCACGATGGCAAGCCCGAGCCCGCTGCCGCCGCCAGGGCTGTCGGCCGGGCGATAGAAGCGTTCGCCCACGCGTTCCATTTCCTGCAGGACAAGTCCGTCGCCGTCGTCTTCCACTTCGACGTAGGGGACGCCGCCGCGCTCGCCACAACGCAGTGTGACACTGCTGCCCGGCGCGGTGTAGCGCAAGGCGTTGTCGACCAGGTTGCCGACCGCCTCCTGCAGCAACAGGCGGTCGCATACGACTGCGGCCGGTTCCAGTTCCAGGCCGAAATCGTGACTTTGCGCGCGCGCGATCCAGGCCGGCGCGGCATCCGCGAGCAGAGCCGCCAGGTCGTCCCGGCGCATGGCGTTTTCGCCGCGCCCGCCCGGCTCCGCGGCCGACAGCGCAAGCAGTTGATTGACCAGGCGGCCCATGCGGTCGGCCGCTGCGCGGCAATGCCTGAGGTAAGCCGCCCGCGCGGCTTCGTCGCCCTCCCCCAACGCCAGTTCGATCTGCGTGCGCAAGGCGGCGAGCGGTGTGCGCAACTGATGCGCGGCATTGCCGATGAAGCGCCGTTGCGCGGTGTTGGCATCGCGCAGGCGTCCCAGCAGTTGATTGAATTCGCGCACCAGGGGCTGCAGTTCCAGCGCGCTGTGGATGGTGGGCAGCGGGTGCAGATCGGCCGGCGCGCGCTGCGCGATGTCGCGCCGCAGCGCCTCCAGCGGGCGCAAACCTTCGGTCACCGCGCGGCGCACGATCACCAGTGCGCCGAACGCCACGAACAGCGCCGGCAGCAATACGCCGGCGGCAATTTCGAGATTCAGGCGGTCGCGCTTGTGCATGGTTTCCGCCACTACGATGTCGTAGGGCGCGCCGTTCACGGCATGGCTGATCGCCGCCGCGCGTACCGCCTGGCCGCGGTAGATCGCGTCGTAGTAACGGACACCCGCGGCCGGCGGACCGCCGGCCGGCGCCGGCAGATCGAGTTCCCCGGCAATGGGGCGCCCGCTGCGGTCGAACACCACGTAATACACGCGGTCGCGGCGGTCATAGCGCAACACGCGTTCGGCCTGCGGCGACAGGTCGAGTTCGGTGCGGTCCTGGTTGCTGTGCACATACGGCGCAATCGACAACGCCGCGTCGGCCAGGGCGTCGTCGAAAGCCTGCATGGCCGGCGCATACAGCAGGGAATACGCGGCCAGGCCGCTGGCGCTGGACAACACCAGCAATTGGACGATCAGCCGGCGCAGCAGCGCGCGGCGCAGGCTGGCCTGAGGCAGTTCGGCAGGCGCCAGGCGCAACGCCGCGGCGCCGCCGCCTTCATCGGTCGCGGGGGCGGACATGGATACCTCGTGCGGATTTCGCGCCGGCGCGC
>JAEUNN010000936.1 GCA_016791085.1 Rhodocyclaceae bacterium
ACGCTTGGGTTCCGAGCGGCGCACGAAATCATGCACGCGCCGTATGATCTGGCCGGCGCGGCGTGCCTGGGCCGACAGTTTGGACAAAGCTTCGCGCAATTCTTCGGGCTTGAGCAAGCCCTGTTCGGCGCGATTGAGGCAACCGGTGCTGTAACTCGAAATCGCCGCGAGCGGCTGATTCAATTCGTGCGCCAGGGTGGAGGCCATTTCGCCCATGGTGACCAGCCGCGCCGTAAATTGCAGCCGCTCCTGCTGGGCGCGCGCAAATTCCTCGGCGCGGCGCCGTTCGGTGATATCGACCATCGATCCCATCCAGCCGCAATGCTGCCCCTGGGCGTCGATCAGCGGGGTTTCATAGATCAGTACGTCGAAACGTTCGCCGTTGCGGCGCATGAATTTGAGTTCCACGCCGGCGCTGGCGCCTTTGGCGCTGAGCAGGCGGTCGTTGGCTTCGCGCAATGCGTCGAGATGTTCCGTGGGCCAGTAGGGCATGGGCGGCGCGCAGCCGACCAGTTCTTCGGCGCTCCAGCCGACCATGCGGCAGAACGCCGGATTCACGTAAGTGATGCGCCCATCCAGATCGCGCGCGCGCAAGCCGGTATGCAGCGAATCCTCCATGGCCTTGCGAAACGCGTATTCGTCGCGCAGCGCGCGCTCCGCTGCATAGCGGCGCAGCACATGGCGGCGCAATATCCACAAGCTCCACACCATGGCGCTGGCCAGGCCGCCTATGGTGACCATGAGCAGCACCGGCAGCGCGCGCGTTTCCTGCTGGTAAGCCACCACCTGCAAAGCCAGGCCGTGCCCGGGCGGGTCAAAATCGACCTGGTGCGCGGCGGCGTCGGCGCGCGTCGCGACCTGGGTTTTGGACATCACGACGCGGCCGCCCGGATCGAGCACGTTGAGCTTGTATTTTTCCGCGAACCACCACGGCACGGCGTCGGCCAGGCTGCGGCGCAAGGAATACAGACCCACCACGCTGACCGCCACCTGGCCGGCCCGGTAGGCCGGCACGTGCACCTCGAACTGATAATCGCCCCCCACGACAGGGTAAGCCGCCGAATACACCGGCCGGCCCAGCGCGGCGGCCAGGCGCCTGAGGCCAGGCGCGGGCACGTCCGGCTGCGCCTCGCCCACCGTCGCCTCGCCGGCTTGCGGCGGCCACGCGCCGCGCTCCCTGCCGTCCGGCGCCAGCAGCACGATTTGCGTCACGCCTTGTGCCAGGCGCTGTACCGCGGCGGCTCGCGCGTCCAGTTCGGCGGCGCCGAGCCGGCCGCTTGCGATGTCGTCGCCCAGACGTTGCAGCAATTCGGCGTTGCGCTCGAACTGCAGGCGGAAATTCTGTTCCAGCCACAGCACGTCGCTCACCAGCGTGGCCTGCAATTCTTCGCGGTCGCGCTGGTAGAGCAGCCAGATCAGCCCGCCGATGGCGGCCAGAAACAACAGCAGGAACAGTCGCTGCAAGGCCCAGGGCCAAACCGACGGACGTTCCGGCGCCAGGTTCGCTGCGGGCAGGGCGGCGGGCGGACCGGCGTTCATGAGCGCCGCTTCCTGGCTGCCGCGAACGGGGCGCGAGCCATGTTCATCGTCCCAGGCGTACGGCGGCCGCGTCGAGCAGGCTGGCAAGCGCGCCGCCGGCACTCCCCTGGGCGTTCACCTCTTTGCGCGCCTCGGCGTAATTGCGGCGCGCCTGATCGATATCGCCGGCGTTTTCCTGCAATTGCGCGAGCATGCTCAGGTACAGGTGACGCTGGCGGCTGCCGCCGCCCTTGGGAAATAGCCACAGAAAAGTCTGCAGTTGCGCGTCCGGCGCCAGCGCGGCCAGGAAAGATGCACGCTCGTAGCCATTCACGAGCCTGTCCTGGTACAGATTCCAGAGCCGGTCGCGCAGGTTCAGCGGCGTATTGACGGGCAAGGTTTCGCCCGCGCGGCGCATCGCGTCGGCTACTGCGACGGCGGCGTTTTCATATGCCGGGTCGCGCACCCAGAAATAGCCGGCGAACTGCATGCGCCGCACGTAGTCGCGCTCGCGCCCGCCGGCCAGCGCGGCACCGAACCGTTCCTCGGCCGCGGCAAAACCGGCGCGCGTGCGCAGCAGCTCGAAGCCCCACATGGCATGCCCATAGGGATTTGCGGGGTCCAGTTCGACGGCGCGCCGATAATGGGCGGTCGGGTCGAGTCCGGCCGCGCCTTCACGCAGCTGCAAAAATTGCGCCCAGCCCAGGTGCGCCGTCAAATCCGCGGCACGCGCGCCGCGGCCGGCCGCGCCGGCTTCGATCACGGGTACGAGGCGCTGCACGATATCGCTGAAGCGCCCGCTCGCCACCTGGCTGCTGCGTATGTTCTGCAGCCAGTCCATGGCCAAATCCTCACGCGCCCGGGCGAGGCGCAAATCCTGCGGCAATTGTGCGGCGGCGCGTTCCAGCGTGTCCCAGGCCGCCGCGTAATTGCCTGCGTCGCGCGCGGTGCCCGCGCCGGCCAGCGCCGCATCGACCCGTGCGGCCTGGGCGCGCGCGCTTTCCTGCTTCTGCGCTTCGACGCGCCAGTAATAGCCGCCGCCGCCCAGCAGCAACAGCAGCGCGCCGGCAAGGAGCGCGACCGGCTTTCCGCGCCGCGCGGCGCCGGCCGGCTGGCGCAGCGCGGCCACCACTTCGGCGGCGATTTCTCCCTGGGGCTGCAGGAAGGTGACGGCCTTGAGGTAGGCCGGTATGTCGGCGAGCGGCGTCGGCGCCACGATTACCGGCAGCACCCGGCCGGACGGCTGGGGCCAGCGGCGGCGCGCGAATTCGAGTTCCGACAGGGTGTAACGGCCCGGCGCCACGGCATCCGGCGTGATCAGGAATACGAAGCGCTCGGCCGCCTCCACGGCGGCGGCGATGCGCGCATCGTAGGCCTCACCGGGGGGCAGATCGGAGCGGTCGCGGAATACGTCCCAGCCCTCGGCCTCCAGCGCAAGTTCCAGTCGTTCGGCCAGGGCTGCCGAACTGGACGCATAGGACAGGAATAGTTTGCGTTTCACGCTGGTTCGCGCGGCGAGCGCCGCCCGCTAGCGGCGTGCCGGCATGGAACGCGGGGCCACCAGCAGGCCTTCCAGCCCCAGCGCGGCCAGCTTGCGCTGCGTGGCAAGGGCTTCGGCACGGGATTTGAACGGTCCCACCTGCACGCGCGTTTCGACGAAAGCCGGCACGCCGGCATCGGCCAGGCGCGCGCGCAACTGTTCCGCGTGCGCGGCTTCGCTGAATACGCCGGCCTGCACGAACCAGCCGCGTTGCGCCGACGGCGCGGCGGGCGCGGCTTGCGCGGCCGGTTCGGGCGCGCGCGCGGCACTACGCGGCGGTTCGGTATGTTCCGGTTCCGCCGCTGCCGGCGCCGGCCCGGACGCCGCCGCCGGTAAGGGGGGCGCGTCGGCCGTGGTACGGGATTCGCCGCTTGCGGCCTGCATGGCTTCCGGCGCGGCCGCGGGCGCGGCGGCCGGCGCTTGCGGCGGGCGTCCGGCGCGCTCGCGCAGCGCGCCCGCTGCAAGCGGCGCCTGCTGCGGTTCGGGCGGCGTTTCGTCGGCTTTCTGCGCGCGGTCGTACAAGGCCAGCGCGGCGATCAAACCTATGATCGCAAGCGCCGCAACCCCGGCGCGCAGCGCGATGCTGCGGCGCTCGCCGGGTCCGGCCAGCGCCGACGGGGCATGCCGCGGTGGCGCGGCCGGCGCGGCGGCAGGCGGCGCCGGGTCCGGCGCGCCGGAAGGAGCCGGCGCATCGGCCGGTTTGCTATCGGTATCCAGCTGTTCCGCCATAGTCGGTTCGCGCCTCATGGTTCGATAATTCCGCAAACACTGGCTGCCGGCCTGCGCGAGCGGGCTGGCGCGCCGGACCGTCACGGCGTGCGCGCACGCGCTGGTTCCAGGCTGTGCAGCACGCTTGCTGCCCCGCGCCGCGGGCTTTGCGCGGCCCGCGGCACATCGCGGCCGGCGCAGCGCTCAGGCGCGCGGCCCGCTCCTGGCCAGGGCCAGCAGCAATTCGGCTTCGGCGACCGCCACCCCGCAGCGCTCCGCGATCTGTTCGGCCTCTATGCCCTGGCGCGCCAGAACCAGTGCTTCGGCATATTGCGGCGCAACCCCCTGCAGCGGGCGCAAGCGCTCTATCTGGTCGGCCAGGTCGGCGCAATTCTGTTGTGACGCGGCGACAAGTTCGCGCAATTCGGCCACATCGCGCGCCAGCGCCTCGATACGCTCGGTGAGTTCGGCCGCGGGCGGCGGCGGCGCTTGCGGCGGCGTGCGCAGCGCGCCCTGGCTCAGCCGGTACAGGCTGTAACCCAGGTACAGCGCCAAGACCACCACTGCTGCAAGGGCCGCGATTTTCCAGTCTGGCGTCATGGCTGCGGGCGGTCATCCGGCGGCGCGCGCGAGCGCCTGGCCCAGGTCCCACAGGATGTCCTGCAGCGTTTCCAGCCCTATGGACAGCCTGATCATGTCCGGCGGCACACCGGCTGCAATCTGCTCCTGTTCCGACATCTGGCGGTGCGTGGTCGATGCCGGATGGATCACCAGCGAGCGCG
>JAEUNN010000963.1 GCA_016791085.1 Rhodocyclaceae bacterium
TCAGGTTGGGCGCGTTGACCGGCGGCGCTTTCAAATCTTCCGCACTCGCGCCGGCAGACCATCCGGCCGCGGCGATCAGCGCAGCCTGCAATACCAATTTTCCATGCATGAGCTGTTTTCCTTATTGACGGGTGGAGGAACAAACTGCGGCCATGGCGCGCAAGCCGGAACGAGCGCCGCGATGCGCCGCATCACACGCCGGCGCTGGAGCGGCAAAGCGTTTGCTGTGCGGCGCGCGCGCCGTACCGGACTATCGGGCGCAACATATTTGTACGCTTTATGCGGCCGGCACGGCGTCTAAGCGCGCCTGCGCGGCCCTCTGTTTTCCACCCAATATACACAAGCGCGCAAGGCGCGCGGCGGCTGTCACCGCCCGCGCCGAATGGCGCATGGTGACCGCGCCGGCTTATAGGTGCTGGTTTTTCCTTGACTTGCAAGCGCCCGGACGGCTTTTGCCGGTCGCACGAAATTTCCTGCGAAACGTGAAATATGACCGCTTTTCAGGACCGGTACAAACGCTTGAGAGGGCGCCCGCGCGGCGGGCGGGCGCTGCCGCCGCAAGCCGGCATTGCCTGTGGGCAGGGCCGGCGCCGTCCGGCGACACTCCGGAGGCGGGCCGGTAGCTGCGCTGCAGGTCCGCAATGGCCGGCGCCGCCGTGCGGCACCATGACCACCTTAAATGCGGGTCAAGTACACTAAAACGCGGGCGCGAGCGCCGCGCCCGGGCCGCACGAGGTTTACAGCGCCGAACAGGACACCAGTTTGAATTCTACGCGCCGGTCGATGGCGTCGCGGTCGTCGTCGCTGCCGGTGCCGATGATATTGTCTTTGAAGCCGCGTCCCATTGCACGCGTGGTTTGCGCAATGGCGGCCTGGTCGGCCTGCATGAGTTTTTGCACACGCTGCGCGCGCAATAGCGACAGGCGTTCGTTATACGCCTCGCCGCCGGATTTGCTGCTGTGGCCAAGTATCTGCACGCAGGATTTGGCGGCGGCAAACTGACGCGCCAACTGGCGCAGCCAGATCTGGTATTGCTGAAGCTGTTCCTGACGCCCGAAAAATTCCACGTTATCCACGGCGAACAAGAATTTCACGCTGATAACTCCGGTCTGCATGGCCAGTTCGGCCAGCTTGCCGAAAGCATCTTCGGCCTCTTTGGCGCGGCCAAGTTTGAAAAAGCTCTGGTACATGCCGGAATAAGTTTTCATGACCTGCCCGTCCGGCCGTGCCGCAGCCTTGGCGAACAAGCCCAGCGCCAGTTCGTAATCGCCCTTGTCATAGGCGCCGCCGCCTTCGTTGAGCAGTGCCGCGGTCGACAGCGAATTGAAATAATCCTTGTCCGCCGCCGATCCGGCCGTCGCCTTGGCCGTGGCGATCAGGCCTTCGACCCGCTTGTCCTTGAGGTACATCGGGCTTTCCCGGTATAGCGGAGTGGGCGCGTAATCGAGTTTAGGATTGGCGATCCAGGCATCGCTATGTGCGATCACCAGGCCGGTTTTCATGGCCACCACGGAAGATACGATGCGCGGCAGGCGCGCCCCGCCCTTGTAGGATTCCAGGCGCATCACGCCGCTTATCAGGTAGGCGGCGCGGCTAATGTTGTCGCCGGCCAGCACCTTGAACTCGAATTTGGGGAATTTCTGGCGTGCTTCTTCTTCAAGCAGGGCCTGCACACGACGGCTGGTTTCGGTGACTTCGCCGGTATCCGAATCGATGAACGGGTCGATCACGAACAGCGCGCCCGACATCGATTCGATCACGCTGCGATGGGCCGCGACCTGATTGAACAGATCGCTCGCCAATGCCTTGACGGACGCGTCGAAATCCAGGGGAACATCCACCTTCGCCGGGGGCGGGGCGGCACAGCCGGCGATCAGCAGGGCTGCAATACAGGCTAGCAAGCGGATAGAACGGAACACCTGGAACCCCTTGGCGGTTGGATGAACGATATTTGACCGGCGGTGTGCGGAGCTGACGGCATCTGCCCAGCGCATTGCGGCCCCCGGTGCACAAGTATACGCATTCGTCCGGGCACGGCTTGCGCAGCAGGAGGCGCTTTACTGCACCGGATCGTGTTACCGGGTGCAATGTGCGCGCAGGTACTTTTCTTCCTCGCCATTCAAACCTTCCAGCTGAAACTTTTCGATAAGGCCTTTGCAGCGCGGATCGGCGGCCGGTGCGGGGGGTGGCGCGGGTGCGGCGCGTGCCGCGGGAGGATGTTCCGCCTGTGCCACGCGCGCGGAAGAGCGCGCCGGCCGGGCCGATTCGGCATGCGGGGCGGCGCGCGCCGGCTCGGGCGCGCTTGGCCGTGCCACGGCCTGGTCGGCCGCTGGCGCTGGGGTCGCGGGGCCGGGTGCCGCCGGGTCCGGCTGCGGGCCCGATGGCGGCCCGGCGACGGCTTGGTCCGGCACTTGCGGTTGCGCGGCTGCCTCGGGCGGCGCCGCCGGTGCTGGCGTGGCGGGCAATTGAGCGGCCGCGGGCGGCGCGGCGGACCGGTCCGGCAGGGACTGGGTTGCGGACGGCGACTGCGCCGGCATGGACGTTTGCGGCGCCGGCCGAGTTTTGTTCCCGGTCAGGAAGTAGCCCGCCGCGCCCAGTATCACCAAACCCGCGACGATTCCACCGGCCAGGGCTGTACGCCTGGCGCCGCTGGCGCGGGTCTGGGTTTGCGCTGCCGTCGCGGCGGCTGGCGCCGTTTTGGCAGCAGGCTGCGGCACCGGCTCGGGCGCACGCGCGGGAGT
>JAEUNN010001024.1 GCA_016791085.1 Rhodocyclaceae bacterium
GCGGACGTGGGACCGCCGCTGGGCATAGGCAGCCTGAGCCTGGCCGGCGGGCGCGTGGTCAAGGGCTTCATCTGCGAAAGCAGCGCCGTGGCCGCGGCCAAGGACATTACCGCTTACGGCGGCTGGCGCAACTATATTGCCGCGGCAAGCGCCGCGGCGGCCGGCAAAGAGGCCTGAGGCGCATGCCGCAATTCTGGCAAACGACAGCGCGGGCCACGCCCCGCGCAGCTTGCGATGACGAAAAAACCCCGATGCCCGGCGCGATATCGACCGCTGGCGTCGGCGTTCGCAGACTTACCCCAAGCCATGCGGCGGCGGGCGCGCGTATCTCGCCCGCCGGCCGCTTCGACTTGGGCTGCATGCAGGCGACACGCCCGCACCCCCAGGGGGTGACGAGCGACCGACTCACCCCCAACCCCGAGCGGGCGGACCGCTGCGCCACGCGCGGCCCGCAGCGCCCGTTTCCCTGACCCGCCCATCCCTGAGAGGTAAGCCATGAGCCAATCGAATCGTCCTTTCAATCGCCGCGATGCCCTGCGTATGCTGGGCGCGGGCGGGGCCGCCGCGGCGGCGCAAATGCTCCCGTTCGGCATCGGCAACGTGCTGGCCGCCGGCAAACTTACCGTCGGCGTGCTGTATGTCGGCCCGCGCGACGACTTCGGCTACAACCAGGCGCAAGCCCAGGCCGCGGCCATCATCAAACAGATGCCCGGCGTGAAGGTGGTGGAAGAAGAAAAGGTGCCGGAAACCGTGGCGGTGCAAAAATCCATAGAAGCCATGATCAACCAGGACGGCGCCAGCCTGATTTTTGCCACCTCGTTCGGCTATTTCGACCCGCACGTGCTCAAGATGGCCGCCAAATATCCCAACGTGCGCTTCGCGCACTGCGGCGGGCTATGGACCCAGGGCAAGCATCCGGCGAACGTCGCCAGCTATTTCGGCTACATAGACGAATGCGAATACCTGGACGGCATGGCCGCGGCGGCCGCCTCCAAAACCAAAAAGCTCGGCTTCATCGCCGCCAAGCCCATCCCCCAGGTGCTGCGCAACATCAACGCCTTCCTGTTGGGCGCCCGCGCGGTAGACCCCAAGGCCACGGTGCGCGTGATATTCACGGGCGACTGGGCGCTGCCGGTCAAAGAGGCCGAAGCCGCCAACAGCCTGATCGACCAGGGCGTGGATGTGCTCACCTGCCACGTAGACAGCCCCAAGGTGGTGGTGCAGATCGCCGAGCGGCGCGGCATTTACAGCTGCGGCTATCACGCCAGCCAGGCGGCGCTGGCGCCCAAGGGCTATCTGACCGGCGCCGAATGGGACTGGCAAACCCCTTACACCTCGCTGGTCAAAGCGGCCATGGAAGGCAAACCCATGGTGAATTTCCTGCGCGGCGGCCTGAAAGAAGGGTTCGTCAAGCCGTCCGCCTTCGGACCTGCCGTAAGTGCCGAGGCGCGCGCCAAGTCCACTGCGGTCAAGGACAAAATGGTCAAGGGTGAATTCGTGATTTTCAAAGGCCCGCTCAACGACAACACCGGCAAGGTGGCCATCGCCTCCGGCGTGAGCCACGCGCAGCAGGACCCGGTGCTGGAAGACATGAAATACCTCGTGGACGGCGTTATCGGCCAGGTATGAGCATGCCGCGCGGCCGCCCGGAGGGCGCGCGACTGTTCGGCCGGTCGAATTGCGTCGCCTTGACTTAATGCCATTGAAGGTAGCCCCATTCGCATCATGAAATCAGCCTGGCAACTGGCCGCGCCCTTTGCGCCGGTAAGCGCCGCCATCGTCGCGGCGGCGCTGCTGTTCGCGCTGTTTTTGCTGGTACAGGGCGCCGCCCCGCTGCAGGCGCTGGAACTGGTGATCCAGGGCGCTTTCGGCAGCGCCTTTGCCTGGCAGAACACCTTGTCGCGCGCTGCGCCCATCATGCTCACGGCCCTGTGCGTGGCGCTGCCGGCGCGCGCCGGGCTGGTGATCATAGGCGGCGAAGGCGCCCTGGCCCTGGGCGCGCTGGCGGCCGCCATGGTGCCGGTGGTCGGCGCCGGCTGGCCGGCCTATCCGGTGCTGGCCCTGATGGCGCTGGCCGGCTTCGCGGCCGGCGGCGCCTGGATGGCACTGGTGGCCTGGCTGCGCCACGCGCGCGGCATGAACGAAACCATATCCAGCCTGCTGCTGGCCTATATCGGCATCGCCCTGTTCAATTTTCTGGTGGAAGGCGCGCTGCGCGACCCCGCCAGCCTGAACAAACCTTCCACGCCGCCCATAGGCGAGCTGTACGCCATCGGACCCATGCCCGGCTTCGACGTGCACTGGGGCCTGGCCTGGGGACTGGTGGTGTGCGCGCTGGCCTGGCTGGTGATGCGCCATACCGTGTTCGGCTTTTCCGTCGGCGTGGCCGGCGGCAATCCGCGCGCGGCACAAATGGCCGGACTGCCGGTGGGCATGCTGCTGATCGCCAGCTGTTTTCTGGGCGGCGGTTGCGCCGGTCTGGCCGGCATGCTGGAAGTGGCGGCCGTGCATGGCAGCGCCAATGCATCGCTGCTGGCCGGCTACGGCTATGCCGGCATATTGGTGTCGTTTGCCTCGCGCCACCATCCGCTGGGAATTATCGCCGGCGCCATCCTGGTGGGTGGCATAGGCGCGTCGGGCAGTTTGTTGCAGCGCCGGCTGGATCTGCCCGACGCCGCCACGCTGGTGTTGCAGGGCACGCTGTTCCTGGCCCTGCTGGCTTTCGAAACTCTCAACCGCAAAGGATTGCGCCGTGTCTGACCCGGCCAGCGATTTCGCGCTGGGCAGCTTGTTGCTGGCCCTGCTGGGTGGCGCCATGCGCGTGAGCACCCCTTTCCTGTTCGTGAGCCTGGGCGAGTGCATCACCGAAACCGCCGGCCGCATCAACCTGGGCCTGGAAGGCATACTGGTGTTCGGCGCCATGAGCGGTTATGGCGTGTCCTACCTGACCGGCTCGCCCTGGCTGGGCATATTGGCGGCCGGTTGTTGCGGCACCCTGTTCGGGCTGCTGCACGGCGTGTTGTGCTCGCTGCCCAAAGTCAATGACATCGCCGTCGGCATCGCGCTCATGCTGTTCGGAACGGGCCTGGCGTTCTTTCTGGGCAAGCCGCTCATACAGCCGCAAGCGCCCATGCTGCCGCCGCTCAACCTGGGCGGCTGGAGCGACGACCCGCAAGTGCGCTCGGCGCTGCGCATCAACGTGCTGCTGCCCATAGGGCTGGTGCTGGCCTTCGTGCTGCAATGGGCGCTCGTCAGCACCCGGGCCGGCCTGGTGCTGCGTCTGGTCGGCGACAACGCGGCCGCGGCGCGCGCCCTGGGCTATCCGGTGGTGCCCATACGCATCGCCGCCACGGCGGCCGGCGGCTTTCTGGCCGGGGTGGGCGGCGCCTTCCTGTCGCTGTATTACCCGGGCAGCTGGAATGAAGGCCTGTCCAGCGGCCAGGGCTTGATGGCGGTCGCGCTGGTGATATTCGCGCGCTGGAATCCGGTGCGCTGCGCGCTGGCCGCTCTGCTGTTCGGCGCCGCCGGTGCGCTGGGTCCGGCGCTGCAGTCGCAGGGCATCACCTCCGGCTACTACCTGTTCAACGCCGCCCCCTATGTGCTGACTTTGGCGCTCATGGCCGCAAGCTGTACACCCGGCCGCATCCTGGCCGGCGCGCCCGGCGAACTGTCCCTGGGCAACCGCTAGAGCGGCCCTGCAGAACAACTAACCCTTAGGAATTCAGGATGGACGATTTCCGACTGAACGCCGATCCCTATCCCTGGCCCTGGGACGGCAAACTGTCGCCGGGCAATACCGCGCTCATCATTATCGACATGCAGACCGACTTCTGCGGGGTGGGCGGCTATGTGGACAAAATGGGCTACGACCTGTCGCTCACGCGCGCGCCCATAGAGCCGATCAAAGCCGTGCTGGCCAAACTGCGCGCCCAGGGCTTTCATATCATCCACACGCGCGAAGGCCACCGGCCGGATTTGGCCGACCTGCCCGCCAACAAGCGCTGGCGCTCGCAGCGCATAGGCGCCGGCATAGGCGACGCGGGGCCTTGCGGCCGCATCCTGGTGCGCGGCGAGCCGGGCTGGGACATCATTCCGGAACTCGCGCCGCTGCCCGGCGAAGTCATCATAGACAAACCCGGCAAGGGCTCTTTCTACGCCACCGATCTGGAACTGGTGCTGCGCACGCGCGGCGTGCGCAACATCATCCTGAGCGGCATCACCACTGACGTGTGCGTGCACACCACCATGCGCGACGCCAACGACATGGGTTTCGAGTGCCTGCTGCTGGAAGATTGTTGCGGCGCGACCGATCATGGCAACCACCTGGCGGCCATCAAAATGATCAAGATGCAGGGCGGCGTATTCGGCGCGGTGTCGAATTCGCGCGACCTGATCGCCGCGCTGGGATGACAGCATGCTGATCGGCGCCGCTCCGCATCCCACCCACGCCCTGTCGGTGCAGGCCATAGACGTGACCAAGCGCTTCGGCCCGCTGGTCGCGCTGAACAAGGTGTCCATGCAGGTCGATGCGGGCAGTTTCCATTGCCTGCTGGGCGAGAACGGCGCCGGCAAAAGCACGCTGGTGAAATGTCTGGTCGGCTACCACCCGCCCGAAGAAGGCAATTTTCTGGTGGGCGGGCGCGAGCACGCAATGCGCAGCCCGCGCGATGCCCAGCGCCTGGGCATAGGCATGGTGTATCAGCACTTTACGCTGGCCCCGGGCATGAGCGTGGCGGAAAACCTGTTGCTGGCGCGCGGCGACCTGCCGCAGCGGCTGGACTGGAAAAAGGAAAAAGCCGCGCTGGCGGCTTTTCTCGACACCACGCCGTTCCGCCTGAATCTGAACGCGCTGGTGAGCGATCTGGCCGCGGGCGAAAAACAGAAGCTGGAAATACTCAAACAGCTCTACCTGGACCAGCGCCTGCTCATACTGGACGAGCCCACTTCGGTACTGACGCCGGGCGAGGCCGACGAAGTGCTGGGCATGTTGCACGCCATGACGCGCGAAAACAGACTTACGGTACTCATGATTACCCACAAGTTCCGTGAGGTGACGGCATTCGGCGATGCGGTGACCATATTGCGCCGCGGCGCGCTGGCGGGCAGCGGCAAGGTGGCCGAGCTATCCACCTCCGACATGGCCAAAATGATGGTGGGTGCCGAAATAAGCGTGGCGGCGCCGTTGCGCCGCAATGGCGCGGCCGCGGCGCCCGGAGCCGTGCAGTTGCACATCGAGGCGCTGTCGGCCGACAACGACCGCGGCACGCCGGCCGTGCGCAGTCTGGACCTGGAGGTGCGCGCCGGGGAAATCGTCGGCATCGCCGGAGTGGCCGGCAACGGCCAGAAAGAACTGGTCGAAGTGCTGCTGGGCCAGCGTCCCGCCAAGGGCGGCCGGGTGCGCGTGAACGGCGAGGACTACCGCGCCCGGCGCGAGCAGATGCGCCGCCACGGCGTCTATAGCCTGCCCGAAGAGCCGCTCAGGAACGGCTGCGTGCCCAATATGAGCGTGGCCGACAACATGGCCCTGCGCAATTTCGACATGGCCCCGTTTTCCGCCGGCTGGGGCGGCGGCCGGCGCCTCAAGCGCGGCCGCATCACCCGGCGCGCCAAAGAACTGATCGA
>JAEUNN010001036.1 GCA_016791085.1 Rhodocyclaceae bacterium
CCAGTCGCCCTGGCGCCAAACCCCCAGCGTGCAGCGGCCGCCGCGCCACAGGCCGAAAGCGCCGGCCGGGCCCGCCAGCGCCGGCAAGAGCCGGTTGTAGGCCGCCAGCCAGGCGCCGCGCGCACCGGCGACGCGCACACCCTGCCCGCGCGCCCAATCGGCGAGTTGCGCAAGCAAGGCGGCATCGCAGGCGCAAGCCAGTACCTTGTGCCCGGGCCGCGCATTTTCCCAACTGTGCGTCTGAGTTGCCGCGGCCGGCCCGCACAGTTCCTGAAAGCGGAAGCGCACGTAGGCGCTTTGTTCTTCGTTGCCGGCCACGCCCTCGGGCCAATCCAGCAGCAGGTAATGCACATGGGCATCGTCCAGCACCCAGCGCAGGCGGCGCCCGCGCAGGCGCGTGGCGGCAGCCAATGCATCGAGCGCGGCGGCCGTGCCGGCTGTGCCGGCGCAGGGCACGGTGGTATCGCCCAGACCGACCAGATCCGGGGCGATCCACACATCCGCCGCTTCAGCCCAGGGAAGTGACACGCAACAATTCCTTGATGCTGGTATCGCCGCGCGCCGCGGCGGCCAGGCCGGCATCGCGCAGAGGCATGAAACCGCGCGCCTGCGCGGCCTGTTTGAGGCTGCGCACGGGCGCGCGGGTGGCGATCAGTTCGCGCAATTCGTCATCCAGCATGAGCACTTCGGCAATCGCGCGGCGCCCGCGCAAACCGGTGCCGCGGCAATGCCCGCAGCCCTGCCCTTCGCGGCACTGCAGCGCGCCGCCGGCAGCCGCGGCAAGCTGTTCGCGCCATTGTGCCGGGGCGTCCACCTCCACGCTGCAGGCCGGGCAGTTCAGGCGTATCAGGCGCTGCGCCACCACGCCATTCAAGGCCGCGACAAAACTGTAAGGATCGACGCGCATGTGCGTGAAGCGCCCGATCACGTCGAACACGTTGTTGGCATGCACGGTGGTGAATACCAGGTGGCCGGTCAATGCGGCCTGCACCGCGATTTCGGCGGTGTCGGCGTCGCGTATTTCGCCCACCATGATTTTGTCCGGGTCGTGGCGCAGGATGGAGCGCAGGCCGCGCGCGAACGTGAGCCCCTTTTTTTCATTGACCGGAATTTGCAGCACGCCGGGCAACTGGTATTCGACCGGATCTTCGATGGTGATGATTTTGTCTTCGCCATTGTTGATTTCGAGCAGCGTGGCGTACAGCGTGGTGGTTTTGCCGCTGCCGGTAGGACCGGTCACCAGCAGCATGCCGTGCGGCTCGGCGGCCAGGTGCCGCAGCGCGCCGCGCGCGGCGGCGTCGAACCCCAGGGTTTCCAGCGTGAGGCCGGCCATTTCGCGCGTCAGGTGTTCTTTGTCCAGCACCCGCAGCACGGCATCTTCGCCATGGATGCTGGGCATCACCGATACGCGCAGGTCGATGTCGCGCCCGCCCGCATTGACGCGGAAGCGCCCGTCCTGCGGCACGCGCCGCTCGGCAATGTCGAGTTCCGACAGCACTTTCACGCGCGACACGATCTGTTCCGCCGTGTCCGCGCCCTGCACCGCGCCCACGCGCACCAGCACGCCGTCCAGGCGGTACTTGATGTGCATGCCGCCCGGCACGGATTCGAGGTGTATGTCGCTCGCGCCCTGGCGCAGTGCGTCGTACAGCGTCGAATTGACCAGGCGCACGACCGGGCTGGCGTCCTGGCTGATGCGCTCGAAACTGATTTCTTCGGCCGCCGCGCCGGCCATGCCGCCCACCGCCTCGCCCACCAGGCTGGCCAGCGCGCGGCTGCCCTCTTCGTGCTTGTGCAGACAGGCCGCCAGTTCGTCGGGATCGGCCAGGCAGCGCCGCGCCGGCAGGCGCACATGCACGTCCAGCCAGGCCGCCAGAGCGGCATCGAAGGGGTCCGCCACCACCACCACCAGATCGTCCCCGGCGCGCGCCACCAGCAGGTGCCGGGTGATCGCGTCGGACAGGCTCACGGCGGAAAAATCCGGCGCGAGCTCGCGCAGCGCATCGCGATCCATGGGCTGCATGCGCGCGCAGGCGGCCAGCCGCGCGAGGCGCAGGCCGGCGTCGGGTTCGAGCTCGGCCAGCGCGGCGAGCCAGTGCCGCGTGCGATCGGCGCGCGCAGCGGCGATCTGTTCGGGCGTGAAGGGCGCTGGGGCCGGCGCATTCATTGCAGGCTTTCCGCGAGCTGGAATATGGGCAGATACATCAATACCACGACCAGCCCTATAGCCACGCCCATGGCCAGCATGAGCAGCGGACCGACCAGACGGGTGAGCCAATCCACGTTGCGGGCGATTTCCTCGTCATGGAAATCGGCCGCCCGCTCGAGCATTTCGCCCAGGTTGCCGGCGCGTTCGCCCACCCGCAGCATGCGCAGCGCCACCGGCGTGGCGAGATGGTGGCGCGCCAGCGCGTCGGACAGCCGGCCGCCCTCGCGCACTGCCGTAATCGCGCTGACGAGCCGCAGGCGCAGGCCCGGCGCCAGCAGTTCGCCCACCATGTCGAGCGCCTGCACGAGCGGCAGACCGCCGCGCAGCAGCATGCCCACCGTGCGGTACAGGCGCGCCAGTTGCAGCATGCGCAACTGTTCGCCCAGCCAGGGCGTGGCCCAGGCCGCGGCGCCAAGCAGCAGGCGCAGTTGCGGGCGCTGCAGCGCAGTCCAGGCGGCGGCCGCCAGGGCCGCGAAGCCGCCCGCCACCCAGATGAAATGCTGCGACACGAATTCGCCCCAGGCCAACAGCCAGCGCGAAGCAAACGGCAGGTCGCGCGCAAGATCGGCATACACCTGGGAAAACCGCGGCACCACATAGGCCAGCAGGAACAGCACGACCAGGCTGCCGACCACCAGCAGCAGCACCGGATAGGTGGCCGCCGCGACGAGGCGCGCGCGCAGGCCTTCCATCTGTTTGCGATAGTCGACGTAACGGCGTATGGCCTGTTCGATGTCGCTGGTGCGCTCGGCGGCCCGCAGCATGGCCACGAACAGCGGCGGAAAGGCGGCCGGCTGCGCCGCCGCCGCGGCCGACAGCGGCAGGCCGTTCTTGAGCGACTGGCGCACCGCGCCGAGCACGGCACGGACTGAGTCTTTCTGTTCCTTTTCGGCCAGGGTTTCGATGGCTTCGATGAGCGGAATGCCGGCCGCGAACAGCGCCAGCAATTGTTCGGCGAACAACAGCAGCGGAAAGCGCGCGCGCCGCGAACCCGCAAAATCCAGCGCGCGCCCGCGCCGCGCCGACAGCACCACGAGGCCGCCGGCGGCCGCCTGCGCGCGCGCGGCGGCTTCGTCGGGCGCTTCGATGGCGATTTCCGCCACCTGGCCGCCGTTCTGCAAGCCCTTTACCTGGAACAGCATGATTGCGCCCGTGGCAGCGCCGGCACGCCGGCGCGCTGGCGGCGGCGTGTGGGGGAGCGGAAGAGCGGCATGGCCGCCTCACCAGCTCGTAATGTCGGCCGCCTCACCTTCGCCGCCGGGCTGCCCGTCCTTGCCGTAGGACGCCAGATCGTACTCGCCGTGCTCGCCGGGCGCGCGATACACATAGGGCCGGCCCCAGGGATCGGCCGGCACGGCCTTCTTGAGGTAAGGCCCGTCCCACTTGGGCTCGTTGCCGGGCCGCTCGTTGAGCGCTTTCAGCCCCTGATCGGTGCTCGGATAATGGCCGGTATCGACACGGTAGGTGTCGAGCGCCTTTTCCAGGCCGTCGAGCTGCGCACGCGCGGCTTTCACCTCGGATTTGCCGATCTGGGCGAAAAAGCGCGGTCCCACGTATCCGGCCAGCAGTCCGATGATCACCATGACCACCAGCAGTTCGAGCAGGGTGAATCCGCGCGCCCCACGAATGCGCGCCTGTGCAGCGTAAATGGGCATAAACGGCCGGCTTTACAAAATTTTACAGGTGGACCCGCGCCATGCACGGGGGCTGGTTCTCAGCCCGCAATGATACGGCATGGCATGCGTGCCGGCTTGGGCGCGTTGCCTGCCGCGCGCGGACAGCAAGTTCGCGGCGGGCTGCGTTGTGCTATACAACACTGAGGCTGCGCCGGAAGCACCGCGCCGCGGCGCGGGCTGATGCGGTGTTCGCCAGCCTTAAGTCGCCCAGATGTCGCCTGCCACCTGCCGGAGAACCGCATGAAGCGCGCCGCCGCCGTGCTCACCCTGACTTGCGCCGGAATCATGGCGGCCTCTGCCGTGATGCAAGGCGATAGCAATGCGCCCGTCGCGGCCACGCCGGCCGACGCAGCGCCCGCCGCACCAGTCAGCCCGCCGCCCGACGAAGCGGCGTTTTACGAAGCCGGGCGCGAGCTCGACGCATCGGCTCAGGCCGGCCGCGAAATCTGGTACAAGGCCACCGCCGGCAACGCCTATTTCCACGCTTACATCTTTCCCCAGCGCATAGGCGTCACGCCGGACTGGTACCGCGTGCTCAATGCCGCCGCGCGCGCCGACCGCTTCCAGGCCTGGGGCCTTATCAACGATCCATCCTGCTGTACGCCCGGCGATAAAGATTGCCCGGCCAGCTCGCTGGAAGTAACTTACGGCTTCCAGTGGTGCCCCGGCGACGATGCCCTGCTGAAATTCGTCGGCAAAGAGGGCTATCGTGACCCGGCCTGCGATTTCAAGGACGCCAAGCCGGCCGGCGACGATCCGCATGCCGCGCGCGATCAGCGTCAGTCGCCCTGCGACCTGGCTTTCGGCACTTCTACCGGCGCCCTGGGCCTGCGCAAATTTCCCAACCCGCGCTTTTCCGCGACGCGCTGGAAACAACTTAACGGCAGCCTTGCAAGCTGGGAAGGC
>JAEUNN010001053.1 GCA_016791085.1 Rhodocyclaceae bacterium
GCTCCCGCCGCATCGGCGGCAGCGCCGCCGCTCCTGGCGGGACGCGCCAGCCATACCAGGCCCAGCAGCACCAGGAACAGGATGGCCGAGGCGCGGAATATGTCGTCGGCACTGAGCATGTAGGCCTGCTGGTCCACCAGCCGGTTGATTTGCGCGAGGGCCTGTTCCGGGCTCAGTCCCAGCGAGTTCAGGCCGCCCAGCGCCTGCTGGCTTGCGGCGGCGCTGTGGTTGATGGACTCGGCCAGTTGCGCGTGGTGCATGGCGGCGCGGTCGTCCCACACGGTGGTGGCGATGGACGTGCCGAATGCGCCGGCCGTGATGCGCGCAAAATTGCTCAGGCCGCTGGCGGCCGGCACGCGATCGGGCGTCAATCCGGACAGCGTAATGGTAACCAGAGGGATGAAGAAAAACGCCATGGCCACGCCCTGCACCAGGGTGGGTAGCATGAGCGTGGCAAAGTCGGCTTGCGTGTTGAATTCCGAGCGCAGCCACAGCACCAGCGCGAATACCAGGAAGGCCACCGTGGCGAGCCGGCGCGGATCCACCCGGCCGACCAGTTTGCCCACCAGCGGGGACAGCAGCACCGCAAACAGGCCCACCGGCGCCAATATCATGCCGGCCAGCGTGGCCGTATAGCCCATGTTTTGCTGCAGCCACAGCGGCAGCAGCACCACATTGCCGAAAAACGCGCCGTAACCCAGGGAAATGGCCAGCGTGCCGGTCCAGAAATTGCGGCGCTTGAACAGGCTGAGATCGACCACCGGATGCTTTTCGGTCAGTTCCCAGATCAGGAAGGCCGCCAGCCCGGTCGCCGCCACCAGAGCCAGCACCACGATTTCGCCGGAGGCGAACCAGTCCAGTTCTTTGCCCTTGTCCAGCATGATTTGCAGCGCACCCACCCACAGCACCAGGAGCGCCAGGCCTATGCCGTCTATGGGCAGTTTTTGCGTGGGCGTTTCGCGGCTGCGGTAGAGCAGCCAGGACGCGCCGGCGGCGGCCACACCTATGGGCACGTTGATGTAGAAAATCCACGGCCAGCTCATGTTGTCGGTAATCCAGCCGCCCAATAGCGGCCCCATGACCGGCGCGATTAGCGTGGTGATGGACCACATGGCCAGCGCGGTGCCGGCCTTTTCGCGCGGATAGCTCGCCAGCAGCAAAGTTTGCGACAGCGGAATCATGGGGCCGGCGACCAGGCCCTGCAGCACGCGGCAGGCGATCAGAATTTCCAGCGTCGGCGCCAGGCCGCACAACCAGGACGCCAGCACGAACAGCAGCACGCTGGCCGTGAACAGCCGCACCGCGCCGAAGCGCTGGGTGAGCCAGCCGGTAAGCGGCACGGCGATGGCATTGGCCACGGCGAAACTGGTGATGACCCAGGTGCCCTGGCTGCTGCTCACGCCCAGATCGCCGGATATGGCCGGGATGGACACGTTGGCGATGGACGAGTCGAGCACGTTCATGAACGTGGCGAGCGACAGCGCCACCGTGCCCAGGGCGAGGCGGGAGCCGGTAAGCGGTGCATGGGCGGCAGATTGCATGATGGCGGCCTGAAGGGTTTGGGCGGGGTGGCGGCATGCCCGGCCGCGCGCGTGCTGCGCGCCTGCCGGGCAAGGTGAGCTTGCGGTCGTTCAGCGATATGCGGCAAGCCGGACCGGGGCGTTGCCGGCGGCCACCTCGGACGTTTCCGGCAGGCGCGCCACCACCGCCTTGCGGCCGAGGTTGGCGGACACGATGGCGTTCACGGCCGCGTCGGCCTGGGCGTTGTCGGCGTCGAATACCGGCGTCTGCGCCACCGCCCGGCTGGGCGGTATGGCCGCCAGCGCGGGGCCGGACTGGTCATGCACATCGACCTGCACGTCCATGGACAAGCCCACGCGCAGCGGGTGTTGCGCCAGTTCGGCGGCATCCAGTTCCACACGCACGGGCACGCGCTGCACCACCTTGATCCAGTTGCCCGTGGCGTTCTGCGCCGGCAGCAGCGAGAACGCCGCGCCGGTTCCGGCGCCCAGGCCGGCAACGCGGCCGTGATATTCCACGCGGCCGCCATACAGGTCGGCGCGCAAAGTGACCGGCTGGCCTATGCGCAAATCGCGCAATTGCGATTCCTTGAAATTGGCGTCCACCCACACCTGCTCCAGCGGCACGATGGCCAACAGCGGCGCCCCGGGGCTCACGCGCTGCCCCACCTGCACGCTGCGGCGCGCGACTTGCCCGCCCAGCGGCGCGGGAATTTCCGTGCGCTTCAACGCCAGCCAGGCTTCGCGCACGGCTACCGCGGCGCGCTGTACGCGCGGATTGCCTTCCACCGGTGTGCCCTCGGTGAGCGACTGGTTGCTGGCCAGTTGTTCGCGCGCGGCGGCCAGCGCGGCCTGGGCCGCGGCTTGGCGCGCGTGCGCCTCTTCCAGGGCGCTGGTGCTGTGGTGCAGTTCTTCTTTGGATACCGCGCCGGTTGCGAGCAGCGGCTGGCGCCGCGCCAGGTCGCTTTGCGCGCGCGCGGCATCCGACTGGGCGCGCACCAGTTCGGCCTGGCGCGTGGCGATATTGGCACTCAAGGTGGCGTTATTCGCGTAGGTGGTGCGGACTTCGCGCACGGTCTGCGCGAGTTGCGCCTCGGCCTGGTCCAGCGCCAGCTTGGCGTCGGCCGGGTCGAGTTTTACCAGCGCCTGACCGGCGCGTACGTAATTGGTGTCGTCGGCATAAATGGCCAGCACCGTGCCGGCCTGCTGCGGGGTGACCTGCACCACGTTGCCCTGCACATAGGCATTGTCGGTGCCCACCCGATAGCGGCCCACGCCGGTGTACCAGGCGCCATAGCCGGCGGCCGAGGCGGCCATGAGCGCGGCCAGACCGATCAGCAAGGGCTTGCGCCGGGAGGACGGGATGGCCGTTGCCGCGACGGAGTTGGGGGTGTCGTTTGCCATGATGCTTGCTCCAATCGATTGTTACGCGGCAGCGGAATATCCGCCGCCCAGCGCGTGTATCAGTTGTACCCGCGCGTCCAGCCCGCGCGCTTTCAGGTCGGTGCTGGTCCGCCGCTGCGCCAGCACATTGGTTTCCGCGGCAAGCACGCTCAGATAGCCGCCCAGGCCCGCGCGGTAACGCTGCAAAGCCAGGTCGAGCGCGTTCTGCGCGGCGCTCAGGGCCTGCGCCTGTTGTGCCTGCTGGCGCTCCAGCGCCGCCAGCGTGGCCACCGGGTCGGCCACCTGGCGCAGGGCTTCCACCAGCGTGGCGTTGTAGGTTTCGACCGCCGCGTCGGCATCGGCGCTTTTGCCGCGCAGATTGGCGCGCAAGCGGCCGGCATCGAATATGGGCAGATGGATGGCGGCGCCGACGCCGGCCTCGCGGCTGCCGGAGTCGAACCAGTTGGCCAGGCCGAATGCGGAAAAGCCCACGAAAGCCAGCAAATTCACGTTCGGGTAGAACTCTGCCTTGGCGGCATCCACCTGGCGCAGCGCGGCCTGTACGCGCAGCCGCGCCGCGGTCAGGTCGGCACGGCGGCCGACCAGGTCGGCGGGCAGGCTGGCCGGCAAGTCCGGCGCGCGCACCTGGGCCAAGCGCGGCGAAATGGCGTCCGCGGCCTGCGGGCCGGCACCCAGCAGCGCGGCGAGGCCGTGGCGGGCCAGCGCGATCTGCTCGTCCAGGCCGGCCAGGTCACGCTCGATTTCCGGCACCGCGCCGGCCGCCTGTTCATATTCCACCTTGGTGTCCAGCCCGGCCTGCACGCGCTCATCGACCAGTTTCAGGATGGCGCGGCGCTGTTTGAGCGTATCCAGCGCGTTGTCGCGCTGCTCGATCAGCCGCGCCAGGCCGAAATAGCGCCGCGCCACTTCCGACGCCAGCAGCACGCGCGCCGCCTGGGCGTCCGCCGCGGCGGCCTGGGCGCTGCCCAGGGCCGCATCCAGCGCGGCGCGATTGCGCCCGAAAAAGTCGATTTCCCAACCGGCGGTAAGGCGGGCGCGACCAAATTCCTGCACCGAACCGGCGATGGGCGGTGGCACGTCGGCATGTTCGCTATAGCGCTGGCGTTGCAGGCTGGCGTCGGCATTCAGTTGCGGGTAGAGCGCGGATTCGGCGCTGCCCGCGGCGGCCTGGGCGCGCACCACGCGCGCCTGGGCGATTTTGAGGCCGGGGTTGTCCGCCAGCGCGCGTTCTATGAGCCGGCCCAATTCGGGGTCCGCGAATGCCGACCACCAATCCGCCGCGGGCCACTCCATGGCCGCGCCGCCCGCGCCCAGATCGGCGGCCTGCAGGCTGCGCGCCGTGGGGGCGATGCCGTCGAAACTGGCGCAACCGGCCAGCGCCAATGCCACAGCGAGCGGCGCGAAAATTCTGGCGTTCATGATGCCTCCGCTGCGCCCGCGGCGGCGGGCACGCTTTCGCGCAGTTGGCGCGTATTGACCAGCACGCGCTTGAGCAGCGCCTTGAGTTGATCGACTTCGTCCTGGCTGAAACCAATGAGCATCTGGTTCAGCACCTCGGACAGCACCTGGGGAACCCCGTCCGCGACGCGATGGCCTTCTTCGGTCAATTCCAGATTGACCACGCGGCGGTCGTCGCGCGAACGCACGCGCGCCACCAGGCCCTTGGCTTCGATGCGGTCCAGGCAGCGCGTGACCGCGCCGGTATCCACGCAGGAAATGCGCGACAGTTCCGCGGCGGTGCTGGCGCGTCCCTGCTGAATCATGAGCAGCGGCTTCCA
>JAEUNN010001057.1 GCA_016791085.1 Rhodocyclaceae bacterium
AGGTAAAGCTGCGTGACGTCCCCGACCAGTTCGCTGTCGACCGGCGCATCCGGCACCGGCACCTCGACCTCGTCGGGTTCCTCGTCCTCGCCGACCTGACTTTCCAGCGCATCGGCCGGGTCGCCACCTTCCAGACTGTCGGGATCCTTCGGTACCATCAGCGTGCCGGCAGGAATTTGAGCGGGTCGACAGGTTTACCCTGGCGGCGGATTTCGAAGTGCAGGGAAGCCAGTCCCGGCGTGCCGGGACTCATTCCGACTTCGGCGATTTTCTGGCCGCGTGCCACGCTTTCGCCCTCCTTCACGAGGAACTTGCTGTTGTTGGCATAGACCGACAAATACGTGTCGCTATGCTTGACCACGACCAGTTTGCCATAAGCCCGTACGCTTTCACTGACAAGTATCACACGCCCTTTGGCCGCAGCCAGTACCGGATCCCCGGCATTGCCCGCGATATCCAGGCCCTTGGACGTGCCTTCACCAAAGCCGGTCAGAATTTTTCCGCGGTACGGCCAGGCCCATTCCACGGCCGTATCGCCGGCGGCCACGCCGGCGTTGTCGGCAGCCGGGGCGTCCGCCTTGGCGGGCGGCCTGGCTTCCGGTTTGGCTTCACTCGCTGCGGCACCGGCCGCCGGCGCAGCGGCCGCCACCGCAACGTCGCCACCTTCTTCGCGCCGCGCGAGCGCCAGCGTTTCTTCCGAGTAAGGTTTGATCCCGCCTTTGGGCGCGCGTTTCAGGTTATCCGCGCCGGCGGCCGGGCGCGCCGCGTCGACCGCCGGCGCGGCTGCAGCCGGCCCCAGCGGCCTCACGTCTATCGCGGCCGGAGCCGCCACGGGCTTGCTCACCGCGGCGCCGTCCGGCGATTCCACGCGCAACTCCTGGCCTATCCGCAGCAGGTTGGGATTATCGATGGCGTTCCAGGCCTTCACGTCGCGCCAGTCCTGCCCATGTTCCTGCGCGATGCTATAGAGCGTGTCGCCCTTTTTGACGATGTGGTAGCCGGCGCGCGGAACGGCCGGCGCGGCTGCCGCCGCGGCAGGGCTGCGGTCGACCACCGGTGCCGGCGGTGCCGGCGCGCACGCGGCAAGTGCGGCAGTCGCCAACAACACCGCCGCACGCAAACTGTAGCGCTTCTGGAAAATCATTCGGTCCCGGACAACAGGGGTACGAAACGCACCCAGTCATATCTGGTTTCGGAAAGGCCGCGCTCGTTACGATCGACCACGCTCAGCACCTGTTCGCCCGG
>JAEUNN010001059.1 GCA_016791085.1 Rhodocyclaceae bacterium
CCCACGAAATTGCCGGAAGGCCCCTGTTTGAGCACCTCGAACAGATCGGAGCGGGATATGTCCTGACCCACCGAGGTGTCATCGCCGGCGCGGCGCGCGCGCACGATGCCGTCCTGCCCGACCAGGGTGATCACGCCATTCCTGCCGAGATCCACGTCGCTGTAGAACTTGGAAAAATAGAACGGATCGACCGATACCACGACGACACCGCCAAAACTTCCGTCCGGCTTGTTGACGCGCCGGGTCAGCTGCATCGACCACTTTCCCGTGGCGCGCCCAAGCACCGGCTTGCTCACGAACAGCTGATTCGAGTCCTGCTCGACATGTACGCGGAAGTGCTCGCGATCGCCCAGAAAGACCTGCTTGAAATCCGGCATGCTGCTCAGGATGTACTTGCCGTCGTGGTCGATCACGCCAAGCTGGTTGAATATGTTGCTGATGATCATGCCTTCCCGTACGTAGTCCGCAATATTGATGCTGCGTCCGAGCTTTTCGTACTGGAATTTGAGAAACAGCACGGCCTGGTCCACGCTCTTGAAGGTGCGCGTGGTGTGTTCCGCGAAGGCGCGTGCAAGGTTGGAATTGTCGCGCTCTATGCTGGAGCGGACGAAACGTTCTTCCTGATCGACCTTGTAGGCGACGAACAGCCACACCAGCGCGACGAGTGCCAGTGCCGCAATACCAATGAAGACATGCGGGCGGCGGCCGCTCGAAATGGCTTCTATCATCCCGGCGCCTTCGGCTTCGGGATGGGGCAGTTTGGTAGTTCCGGACGTGGTCACGGGGACAAATGCTCGCACTAGCGTGGTCCGAGTTGCAATTCAATGTTTATCTACGGCCTTGCGGGGTAGGGACTTTAGCGAGTATATCCACCGATTGCCGAAGTGCGCGCAGGACTGCAACGGCACTATGCATTTCTGAATTCTGTCCGAGTGCCCGAAATGCCGCAAGTGCGTATTGCGCCGATCATGAACATTTGTTCCCGCGCGAGCTTCGATGCGGCTCCGCGGCGGCCGCACGATGATGCGCATGGGCGCCCGCGCGCTGGCGGCGGACAAGCTGCTGCGTGGCCGCGAGACCGATCTGCCGGAGCGGGGCAACAGCCGTTAGTGGCCGCCGTGGCGGCAATCCGGTGCGGTTTAAAGCGCCATGCCCGCGCACCATGCCGATGACCAGGCCCACTGGAAATTGTGACCACCAAGCTGGCCGGTCACGTCCACCACTTCGCCTATGAAATGCAGGCCCGGCACGCGCCTGGCTTCCAGGCTGTGCGGGTCGAGTTCGTCGGTGTCAACGCCGCCCAGCGTGACTTCAGCCTTGCGATACCCCAGGGTGCCGGCCGGCTGTATGTGCCAGCGCTTGAGCGCCGCCGCCAGTTGCGCGATGTTGCGGTTCGACAGTTCTGCAAGCGGCTGCGGGCATGGCATTTCCTCGGCCAGCTGTTGCGCGAGGCGCCGCGGCAGGTGCTGGGCGAGCGCGCCCGCCAGGCTGGGCCGGCGGCCGGCGTCGCGCAAGCCGCGCAACCAGGCTTGCGCGTCGATGTCGGGCAACAAATCCAGTTCCAGCGGCTGTTTCGCGCCGTCCTGCCACTGCCAGTAGGATGAGGCCTGCAGTATGGCCGGCCCCGACAGGCCGCGGTGCGTGATGAGCACCTGTTCGCGGAATCGGGCGCCCGGCGCATAGGCGTCGGCCGGGAAAGACAGTCCGGACAGCGTGCCGTACCGCGCGAGCCATGCCGGATCCATGCTGAGCGGCACGAGGCCGGGGCGGGGCGGCACGATGGCCAGCCCGAACTGTTCCGCGAGCTTGTAGCCGTAGGGGCTGGCGCCGATCTGCGGAATGGACAGGCCGCCGGTCGCCACGACGAGTTTTGCGGCACGGAAAGCGCCCTGTGGACTGGCGACCTGGAATCCGGCCGCATCTTTGGCGACCGACGCTATCGCGCATTGCATGATGCGCACCACCCCGGCGCGCGCGCAGTCGCGATCCAGCATGTCTATGATGCGCCGGCTGCTGTCGTCGCAAAACAATTGCCCCAGGGTTTTTTCGTGCCAGGCTATGCGATGCCGGTCCACCAGCGCGATGAAATCGCGCACGCCGAAGCGCGCCAGTGCCTGCCGGCAAAATTCCGGCTTGCGCGACAGGAAGTTGCGGTGGCTGCAGTGCAGATTCGTGAAGTTGCAGCGACCGCCGCCGGATATGCGGATTTTTTCGGCCAGACGGTCCGAACTGTCCAGCACCAGCACGCGCCGCCCGCGCGCCCCGGCCGTGGCGGCGCAAAACATGCCGGCCGCCCCCGCCCCTATGATGATTACATCGAATTCCAAGTCGTTTCCCGTTGCGCGATGGCGGCGGCCAGGCGCGGGCAGGCCGTGCTCCGGCCCTGTCCGCGCCTGGCCGGAAGGCCGAATTTTCGATGATACAATGGGCTCATGCTAGGCAGAGCGCGCATTTGCGGCCAGTTGGCGATATTGCTCCTGATGGCCGCCTGTTCCCGCGAGGCGCCGCCCGTCATCACTCCCATCGCCAGCATCGCCGCGGCCCGCGCCGAATATTCCAACCGCAACGTATATGTGCGCGGCACGGTGCATAACCCGTTCTACCTGCGCGAAGCCGATGCGCGCCTGTATTCCCTGGACGACGGCAGCGGCCGCATCGTGGTGGTGGTGGTGCAGAAGGATTTGCCGCGCGAAGGCGACGTGGCCCTGGTGCATGGGCAGATCCAGCCGCCGGACGTGGTGGGCGGCATACCGGTGCGCCTGCGCATCGTCGAGCGCGAGCGCAAAATCATTGCGCCGGGGCCTGACAAACATTGAGTTACGGGTGTCGTGCCGCGAGTGCGGCGGCAGCCGCGGGCCTGACTGCGGCAAAATATATCGATCGGATCTACTGACGGAATTGCGTACATGAATACAGCCGAAATTCGTTCCCGGTTCCTGGAATTTTTCGCCGCCCAAGGGCATGCGGTCGTGGCGAGTTCTCCCCTCGTGCCGGGCAATGACCCGACCTTGCTATTTACGAATTCCGGCATGGTGCAGTTCAAGGACGTGTTTCTGGGCC
>JAEUNN010001063.1 GCA_016791085.1 Rhodocyclaceae bacterium
CGTACTGTCGGTGGCCGCCACGGTGGCCTATACGAGTTCCGGCTATTCGGCGCTGCGCCTGGCACGCGAACGCCCCCAGGCGCCCATCATAGGCATGACCCCGCGCCGCACCACCGCGCGCCGCCTGGCGCTGGCCTGGGGCGTGCATGCCGTGCTGTGCAACGATGTGGCGAGCGTGACCGAAATGACCGAACTGGCCTGCGAAACCGCCAGCAAAGAAGGATTCGGCGCGAGCGGCCAGACCGTCGTGATCGCGGCCGGCATGCCGTTCGGCGCGCCCGGAAACACCAATTTGCTGCGCATCGCGCAAATTGCCTGAGGCTGGACCGGCCCGGCGTGCTGACCGAAGCCCGGGCGCGCCGGCATCGAGCACGATGCGCATGGACGGCACGGCCATGGGCCGCATCGTCGCCCTATGCATCGTCGATCGCGCCGAAGGCTGCGCAGTGGCAATGCGCATGCGCGACATCGGGTTTTCCGGCGTGCCGCGCGCCAGCGCCTGATTGCGCCGGCTGCACGCCGCGGGCGCGGGCAGCGGCGGGCACGGCGGCGGGCACCGGCAGCAGACAATCCGACGCAGGGAGGAAGCAAAACGTGGCGATCAGGCATCCCAAGGATTTTTTTACCGGCGTGATGTATGCCGGCGTGGGCGCGGCCGCCCTGTTGCTGCCGCGCGACTATGGCTTCGGCACGGCATTGCGCATGGGACCGGCGTATTTTCCGGGCGTGGTGGGCGGCCTGCTGGTGCTGGTCGGCATGATCGCCATGCTGCGCGGCTGCAGCGCCCGCGGCGACGAAATCACGCCCTTCGCCTGGCGCGAACTGCTGCGGGTGCTGGGCGGCGTGGTGCTGTTCGGCCTGCTGCTGTTTGCGGCCGGACTGATCGCGGCCATCGTGGCGCTGGTGATCGTGGCCGCGCTCGCCAGCCGCCGCTTCGACTGGCGCTGGGCACTGCCTCTGGCTCTGGGCCTCGCGCTATTTGGCGCGCTGTTGTTCGTGCAGGGCCTGGGCGTGCAAATGCCACTCGCCGGCAGCTGGTTCGGCCGCTGAGGACCCAGGCCCATGGAACTGCTCGCCAATCTCGGACTGGGCCTGTCGGTCGCGCTCAGTCTGGACAACCTGCTGTACGCCCTGGCCGGCGCCATGCTGGGGACCGCCATCGGTGTGCTGCCCGGGCTGGGCCCGGTCGCCACGATTTCCATCCTGTTGCCGGTCACTTTCGGCCTGCCGCCGGTATCCGCGCTCATCATGCTGTCGGGCATCTATTACGGCGCCCAGTACGGCGGTTCCACCACCGCCATACTCGTGAACCTGCCGGGCGAATCTTCGTCCGTGGTGACCGCCCTGGATGGCTATGCGATGGCCCGGCAGGGCCAGGCCGGCAAGGCACTCGCCGCCGCGGCGATCGCCTCGTTCATGGCCGGCACGATCGCCACGCTGGTGATCGCGATGTTCGGCCCGCCGCTCGCGGCGGTGGCGCTCAAATTCGGTCCGGCCGAATATTTTTCACTGATGGTGCTGGGGCTGGTGGCATCCATCGTGCTCGCGCACGGCTCGCTGCTGCACGCCTTCGGCATGATTTTGTTCGGCCTCCTGCTGGGCATCGTGGGCACCGATGTGAATTCCGGCGCCGAGCGCTATACCTTCGGCCAGCCCTGGCTCGCCGATGGCGTGGGGTTCGTGACGCTGGCCATGGGCCTGTACGGCGTGGGCGAAATCGTGCGCAATATGGAGCACGACGACCGCCGCGAACCGATGCTGAAGAAGGTGACCGGCCTCATGCCGACCTGGGCCGACATCAAGCGCATACTTGCCCCCACTTTGCGCGGCACCGCGCTGGGTTCGCTGCTGGGCATATTGCCGGGCGGCGGCGCCACGCTGGCGTCGTTTTCGGCCTACGCGCTGGAAAAGAAGGTCGCCAACAGCCAGGTGCCCTTCGGCCAGGGTGCCATCGAGGGCGTGGCCGGGCCCGAAGCCGCCAACAATGCCGGCGCGCAGACCTCGTTCATCCCCATGCTCACGCTGGGCATACCGTCCAACCCGGTCATGGCGCTCATGATAGGCGCCCTGATCATTCACGGCATACAGCCGGGTCCGTCGGTCATGACCGAACAGCCGGCGCTGTTCTGGGGCATCATTGCTTCGATGTGGGTAGGCAATCTGTTCCTGGTCGTGCTGAACCTGCCACTGGTGGGCTTGTGGGTGCGCATGGTGACCGTGCCTTACCATCTGCTGTATCCGGCCATACTGGTGTTCTGCGCGATAGGCGTCTACAGCGTCAATAACAGCGTGTGGGACATTTACCTGATGGCCGGATTCGGCCTGCTCGGCTACGTGTTCGCCAAGCTGGATTGCGAGCCTGCCCCCATGCTGCTGGGCTTCATACTGGGGCCGATGATGGAAGAGTTTCTGCGCCGCGCGCTGCTGTTGAGCAAGGGCGACCCCGGCGTGTTCGTGACGCGGCCTATCAGCGCCGCGCTTTTGACGCTGGCCGTGGTGCTGTTATTGCTGGTATTGTCGCCGGCGCTCGCCAGACGGCGCGCCGAAGCTTTCCAGGAAGAACAGTAAGTCCGGGCGAGTGGCGATATTCGAGCTCATGCCGGGCGCCAGATTCTAACTGGCCTCACGGCAACTCATGCTGTGGGCCGCGCCATCGGCGCCGTTCCCGCCGCGCGGACGCGGCGCTCCCCGCTGTGCCGCTTTTTTGATCGCCATGCGTCCCGCCACAAGGTCGCGGCGGTCGTGCAGGCCGGCGGGCTGCCGGCCTGCAGCGTGGAGCGCAAACCTGACACCACGCCGGGCAACAGGAAAGGCGGCCTTTCCAACGTCGTTGAAAAGGCCATGGGGTCCGTCGTGAAACCGTGCTCTGCGCCCATCGTGGGCGTGCTGTCCGCGCGCGAGCGCCTGCGCGACAAAAACCTGCCGCGCGGCCTCATTTACGCCGCGACGCCGGCACGATCCAATGGACCTCAATGCCGGCCGCAGCGCCGAAGGCGAAGCGGGCACGGAAGTACCGGGCCGGGAATTTTTCCACCTGATGCCGGACGTGGCGGGCGGCCGCAAAACCCGGGCCGGGCACTGGAAAATCCGTAACGCGCCGGTATTGTTCAAGCCCGCGCCGGTGACCAGAACGCGGCCCTGCGCACGCGCCCGCCGGTGCCAGGCGCGCGCCAGCGGGATCCGGCCGGCGCCCCGGCGCGGAGCCGTGGCCGGCCCGGATCAACTGCGGTAATCGGCGTTGATCTTTACGTAGTCGTAGGAAAAATCGCAGGTCCATATGGTGGCCATGGCGTCGCCGCGGCCAAGATTCACGCGCACCACGATTTCCTGCGGGCGCATCGCGCCGGCGCCCTGCTCTTCGCGGTAATCCGGGTGGCGTCCGCCCTCGGCGGCGACCAGCACATTGCCCAGCCATAGCTGGACGCGGTCCACGTCGAGGTCGGACAGCGACGGATGCACCTGCGCGGCGTTGCCGATCGCGGCCAGGATGCGGCCCAGATTGGGGTCGGACGCGAAAAACGCGGTTTTCACGAGCGGCGAATGGGCGATCGAATAGCCGACC
>JAEUNN010000575.1 GCA_016791085.1 Rhodocyclaceae bacterium
AAAGCCACCCAGCTGTACGGCCCGGACATGTGGCTGCCGACCGAAACTTTCGACGCGCTGAAAAAGTACTCCGTGTCCATCAAAGGTCCGATGACCACGCCGGTGGGCGGCGGCATCCGTTCGCTGAATGTTGCGCTGCGCCAGGAACTCGACCTGTATCAGTGCGTGCGCCCGGTGCGCTACTTCCGCGGCGTGCCCTCGCCGGTCAAGCGTCCGGAACTTGTCGATATGGTGATTTTCCGTGAAAACACCGAAGACATTTACGCCGGCATCGAGTGGCAGGCCGAATCCGAAGGTGCGCGCAAAATCATCGCCTTCCTGCAAAACGAAATGGGCGTGAAGAAAATGCGCTTCCCGGCCACTTCCGGCATAGGCATCAAGCCGGTGTCGCGCGAAGGCACCGAGCGCCTGGTGCGCGCGGCCATCCAGTACGCCGTGGATAACGATCGCAAGTCGGTCACCATCGTGCACAAGGGCAACATCATGAAGTTCACCGAAGGCGGTTTCCGCGACTGGGCCTACGCCCTGGCGAAAAACGAATTCGGCGCGGAACCGATAGACGGCGGACCCTGGTGCAAATTCCGCAATCCCAAGACGGACCGGGAAATCGTGGTCAAGGACGCCATTGCCGACGCCTTCCTGCAGCAAATTTTGCTGCGCCCGGCGGAGTACGACGTGATCGCCACGCTGAACCTGAACGGCGACTACATTTCGGACGCGCTGGCGGCCGAAGTGGGCGGCATAGGCATCGCCCCGGGCGCGAACATTTCCGACCAGTACGCGGTGTTCGAAGCCACCCACGGCACGGCGCCCAAATATGCCGGTCTGGACAAGGTGAACCCGGGTTCGCTCATCCTGTCGGCGGAAATGATGCTGCGCCACCTGGGCTGGCGCGAAGCGGCCGACCTGGTGATCAGTTCCATGGAAGCCGCCATCGGCGACAAGATCGTCACCTACGATTTCGCGCGCTTGATGGACGGCGCCACCGAGGTCAGCTGCTCGGCATTCGGCGACGCGATGATCGCCCGCATGTAAGCGTGCGCCGCGCGCCCCGCGCGGCACGGCGCCCATAAAAAAACCCGGCTTGCGCCGGGTTTTTCATTTTGTTCCCCTTGCCGCTAGCCCGCGTGGATATTCGACGCCTGCTTGCCCTTCGGCCCTTGTACGATCTCGAAACTGACCTTCTGGCCTTCTTTCAGCGTTTTGAATCCATCCATTCTCACGTTGGAGAAGTGCGCGAACAAATCTTCACTCCCATCGTCCGGCGTGATGAACCCGTAGCCTTTTGCGTCGTTGAACCACTTTACTGTGCCCGTTGCCATAAAACTAATCCTTTAAAAATCTCCTCCAACCCGGGGCAGGCCCCAACTCGCGCCCGAAGTCCACAGCCAGCGGCGTTTTTCGTGCCCCGCGAGAGCGGCGCAAAGGCCAGCAACCGCAGGGAAAAACGAGCATCGCCGGGATTCCAGGCGTGCCCCGCTTTTAGCGCAGTCTTGCCAGGCCGTCAACAAATATTGATGCTGCACGACAGCATGAATTCGCTGCAGCGCCTCTTGCAGCAGCGAGGCTGCGGCCCCAGATGGGTAACTGGCGCGCCTGCCGGAAGTCGGAAATTTTGCGTGCGGGGCGGGCGTGCGGCGATCACGAAGCGGCAAAAATCGTGTCTTGCAGAAACGTTGTTAAGGTTTAGAATCGTTTCCATGGCTACACGCAAGCAGGACGACCTTGTACTCGAGGCCAAGAAAAGCGCCGTCAAACCGCCGCCGCTATTCAAGGTCATGATACTGAATGACGATTACACGCCCATGGATTTCGTGGTAGTCGTGCTGCAGAAATTCTTTTCGATGAACCGCGAGCAAGCGACGCGAGTCATGCTGAAGGTGCATCGCGAAGGTGTCGGGGTGTGCGGCGTATTTCCACGCGACGTCGCTGCTACCAAGGTGGAACACGTTTGCGCGTATGCGCGTGCCCACCAGCATCCTTTGGCATGCGTAATGGAGGAAAACTAGGATGATCGCTCAAGAGCTCGAAGTCAGCTTGCACATGGCGTTCGTCGAGGCACGCCAGAAGCGCCACGAATTCATCACCGTGGAGCATCTGCTGCTTGCGTTGCTGGACAATCCCTCGGCAGCTGAGGTTTTGCGCGCCTGCGCAGCCAATATCGAAGATTTGCGCAAGGAACTTACCGCGTTCATCAACGAGCACACGCCCACCGTGGCCGGCGATGACGAAATCGACACCCAGCCCACGCTGGGTTTCCAGCGCGTCATCCAGCGCGCCATCCTGCACGTGCAGTCATCCGGCAAGAAGGAAGTCACCGGCGCGAATGTGCTGGTGGCGATATTCGGCGAAAAAGATTCGCACGCCGTGTACTTCCTGCAGCGCCAGGGCATCACGCGGCTGGACGTGGTGAATTTCATTTCGCACGGCGTGACCAAGGCGCCGCAGGCCTCGCAGCCCAAGAGCGGGCCGGAAAATCCCGAGCAGGAACAGGAACAGCAATCCGGCAACGGGGCGCTGGAAAGCTTCACGCAAAACCTGAATACGCAGGCGCTGATGGGCAAGATCGATCCGCTCATCGGCCGCGACAAGGAACTCGAGCGCGTGATTCAGACCCTGTGCCGCCGGCGCAAGAACAATCCGCTGCTGGTGGGCGAAGCCGGCGTGGGCAAAACCGCCATCGCCGAAGGGCTCGCGCGCCGCATCGTGGAAGGCCGGGTGCCGGAAATTCTGGGCAGTTCGGTCATTTACGCGCTGGACATGGGCGCGCTGCTGGCCGGCACCAAATACCGCGGCGATTTCGAACAGCGCCTGAAGGGCGTGCTGAAACAGTTGCTGGAAAACCAGAACGCCATCCTGTTCATAGACGAAATCCACACCCTGATCGGTGCCGGCGCGGCGTCCGGCGGCACGCTGGATGCCTCCAACCTGCTCAAGCCGGCGCTATCCACGGGCCAGCTGAAATGCATAGGCGCGACCACCTACAGCGAATACCGCGGCGTGTTCGAAAAGGACCACGCCCTGTCGCGGCGTTTCCAGAAAATCGACGTGACCGAGCCGTCGGTGGAAGAAACCGTGCAGATACTCAAGGGCCTGAAGTCGCGCTTCGAGCAGCACCATGGCGTCAAATATTCGTCCACCGCGCTGTCGTCGGCGGCGGAACTGTCGGCCAAGTACATCAATGACCGGCACCTGCCCGACAAGGCCATAGACGTGATAGACGAAGCCGGTGCGGCGCAGCGCATCCTGCCCAAGTCGCGCCAGAAAAAAACCATAGGCAAGACCGAAATCGAGGAAATCGTCGCCAAGATTGCGCGCATTCCGCCGGCCCACGTCACCTCCGACGACCGCTCGGCGCTGCGCAAGCTGGACCGCGACCTCAAGAACATGGTGTTCGGCCAGGACGAAGCCATCGATGCGCTCGCACGCGCGATCAAAATGTCGCGCTCGGGGCTCGGCAATCCGCAGAAGCCCATAGGCTGTTTCCTGTTCAGCGGCCCCACCGGCGTGGGCAAGACCGAAGTCGCGCGCCAGCTCGCCTACACCCTGGGCATAGAGCTCATACGTTTCGACATGTCCGAGTACATGGAACGTCATGCCGTATCGCGCCTCATCGGTGCGCCGCCCGGCTATGTCGGATTCGACCAAGGCGGCCTGCTCACCGAGGCCATCACGAAAAAGCCGCACTCGGTGCTGTTGCTGGACGAAATCGAAAAAGCGCATCCGGACATATTCAATATCCTGCTGCAGGTCATGGATCACGGCACGCTGACCGACAACAACGGTCGCCAGGCCGATTTCCGCAACGTGATCATCATCATGACCACCAACGCCGGCCAGGAAGCGCTCACGCGGCCCAGCCTGGGCTTCACGGCGAAAAAGGAAACCGGCGACGAAATGGGCGAAATCAAGCGCCTGTTCTCGCCGGAATTCCGCAACCGCCTGGATGCCATCATTTCGTTCCGCGCGCTCGACCGCGAAATCATCCTGCGCGTGGTGGACAAGTTCCTCATGCAGCTCGAGGAACAGCTCAGCGAGAAAAAGGTCGAGGCCCTATTTACCGACCGCCTGCGCAGCTGGCTGGCCGACCATGGCTTCGACCCGGCCATGGGCGCACGCCCGATGGCGCGCCTGATCCAGGATTCGCTGCGCGCCGCGCTGGCCGACGAATTGCTGTTCGGGCGCCTCGTGAATGGCGGCAGCGTTACCATCGATCTGGACGAAGCGGACAAAATCAAACTCGAGTTCCCGCACGAAGAGGAAGCGGCGCAGGTCTGAACCGCCGCCCTCGGGCGCGAACTCGTACACCAACCCCTGGCGGCGCAAGCCGCCATTTTTTTGGATCGACACCATGGACATACATACCGCCGACCTTTGCGACGAACACACCGGACTAGTGCGGGTGTGCCAGCCCATGTTCCGCTCGTTTGGCGGACGCACCGCATTTGGCGGCGCCATCGCCACGCTCAAACTGTTTGAAGACAATTCCCTCGTGCGCACCGCGCTGGAGGGCCCGGGTGGCGGCCGCGTGCTGGTGATCGACGGCGGCGGGTCACTGCGCTGCGCCCTGGTCGGCGACCAGATCGCAAAGCTGGGGGTCAAGAACGGCTGGGCCGGCATCGTCGTTTATGGATGCATACGCGATTCCGCCGCCATCGCAGAAATGGATATCGGGGTCATGGCACTGGGCACGCACCCGATGAAAACCGTCAAGAAAGGACTGGGCGAGGCGGATGTTCCGGTCAGTTTCGGCGGCATTACCTTCCAGCCCGGCGAATTTCTGTATGCCGACGGCGACGGCGTGATCGTGGCAGCCCGCGCTCTGGACTGAGCCCGGCGCGGAGCAGAACGCTGCGCCGGGGCTTGCCGGCGCAGCGCCCTACGCTGCACTGCAACACGCATCACGAAATCCCGCCTCGGCATGTTTCACCATCTCGAAAAACGTTTCGCATTGTGAAATCAAGAACGTACGACATTGTTTTTTAATCAAAAAAATATTTCTTATATCTTATATAAGACTACTTGCTGCGACGCAAAAACCTCCTTATACTTTGTGCTGTCCCCATCGCATTGACGGGCCGAAAATTCCCCGCATGGACGAGCCGGGCACAATCACTGGACCCCGTTTTCACATATTCACCTAAGGACCGCACTTATGAGCAAGCAAGCCGAGATTGCCAAGATCGAGCAGGATTGGGCCGAAAACCCGCGTTGGAAAGGTATAGAGCGTGGCTATTCCGCGGCCGACGTCTATCGCTTGCGCGGTTCCGTCCCGATCGAGCACACGCTGGCGCGTCGCGGTTCCGAAAAGCTGTGGAAACTCATTACCACCGAACCTTTCGTCAATGCGCTGGGCGCGCTGACCGGCAATCAGGCCATGCAGCAGGTCAAAGCCGGCCTCAAGGCCATCTACCTGTCCGGCTGGCAAGTCGCCGGCGACGCCAACCTGGCCGGTGAAATGTATCCCGACCAGTCGCTCTACCCGGCCAATTCCGTGCCGGCCGTGGTGCGCCGCATCAACAACACCTTCACGCGTGCCGACCAGATTCAGCACATGGAAGAAAGCGGCGATGTCGATTTCTTCGCGCCCATCGTGGCGGATGCCGAAGCCGGTTTCGGCGGCGTGCTGAACGCCTTCGAACTCATGAAGGCCATGATCGAAGCCGGCGCCGCCGGCGTGCATTTCGAAGACCAGCTCGCGTCGGTCAAGAAGTGCGGTCACATGGGCGGCAAGGTGCTGGTGCCCACCCGTGAAGCGGTCGCCAAGCTCATCGCCGCGCGTCTCGCGGCCGACGTGCTGGGTGTGCCGACCATCCTGGTCGCGCGTACCGACGCCGAAGCGGCCGACCTGCTGACCGCCGACGTCGATGACAACGACAAGCCGTTCTGCACCGGCGAGCGCACCGTGGAAGGTTTCTACCGCACCAAGCCGGGCCTCGAACAGGCCGTGAGCCGCGGGCTGGCCTACGCGCCCTACGCCGACCTGGTGTGGTGCGAAACCGGCAAGCCGGATCTGGCCTATGCTAAAAAATTCGCCGAAGCCATCCACGCCAAGTTCCCGGGCAAAATGCTGGCCTACAACTGCTCGCCCTCGTTCAACTGGAAGAAAAACCTGGACGATGCCACCATCGCCAAGTTCCAGCGCGAACTCGGTGCCATGGGCTACAAGTTCCAGTTCATCACGCTGGCCGGCTTCCACAGCCTCAACTACTCGATGTTCAACCTGGCCCACGGCTATGCGCGCGTCAACATGAGCGCCTTCGTGGAACTGCAGGAAGCCGAATTCGCCGCCGCGGAAAAGGGCTTCACGGCCGTCAAGCACCAGCGCGAAGTCGGTACCGGTTACTTCGACTCGGTCACTCAGGCCATCGAAGGCGGCCAGTCCTCCAC
>JAEUNN010001084.1 GCA_016791085.1 Rhodocyclaceae bacterium
CAGGTATTTGCGGTGGCAGGTTTCGAGGTGTTGCTGACGGATATTTCCACGGCGGCGCTGGAGCGGGCGACCCATACGATTTCCGGCAGCCTGGACCGGCTCATAAAAAAGGACAAGATGAGCGCCGAACAGAAAGCTGCCGCCATGGCGCGCGTTTCCGCGTCGACGGAATTCGGGGCGCTGGCCGAGGCCGACCTGGTGGTCGAAGCCGCGCTCGAAAACGAGGAATTCAAGGTCAAGCTGTTCGGCCAGCTGGACGCGATCGCCAAGCCGGAAGCCATACTGGCCTCGAATACCTCGTCGATTTCGATCAGCAAGATCGCCGCCGCCACCAAGCGGCCGGAAAAAGTCATAGGCATGCACTTTTTCAATCCGGTGCCGCTGCTGGAACTGGTGGAACTGGTGAACGGCCTGCGTACGGCGCCGGAAACCTACGCCAGCGCGGAAGCCGTCGTGCAGGCCATAGGCAAGGTGCCCGTGAAGGTGCGCAACAGCCCCGGCTTCGTCGTGAACCGCATGCTTTGCCCGATGATAAACGAGGCGATTTTCCTGTTGGCCGAGGGCGTCGCGAGCGCCGAACAGATAGACGCCGCCATGAAACTGGGTGCCAATCATCCTATCGGCCCGCTGGCGCTGTGCGACCTGATCGGCCTGGACGTGCAGCTGGCGGTCATGAACGTGCTCTATCACAGCTTGCGCGAGGCGAAGTACCGTCCCGCCCCGCTGCTGGTCGAAATGGTGGAAGCCGGCTATCTGGGCCGCAAGACCAAGCGCGGCTTCTATAGCTACGACTGAAGCCGGGATCGCGCCGGGGCGTCAGCCTGCAGCCCCGGCGAGCAGGGCCAGTATGTCCGTGCCCCAGCGCGCCAGTTTGGCTTCGCCCACGCCGCTTATTTCGGCAAGTTCGGCCAGCGTGCGGGGCGAACGTTCCGCGATCGCGCGCAAGGTCGCGTCGTGGAATACCACATAAGGCGGCACGTTGAGTTCGCGCGCGGTGTCGCGCCGCCAGCTGCGCAGGCGTTCGAACAGGCTTTGATCGGCTGCGTTGAGCGATGGCGCCGATACGGTTTTGCGGCGTGCCTGCGGCTTGTTCGGCCGGCGCAGGCGCAAGGCCTGTTGTCCGCGCAACACCGGCCGCGCGGCGTCGGTGAGCAACAGGCTGCCGTGTTCGGATTCCACGCGCAACATTCCGGCACTTACCAGCTGGCGCGCGATGCTGCGCCAGTCGCGTTCGTCCAGGTCGGCGCCTACGCCGAAAGTGGGCAGGCGGTCGTGTCCCATGGCCACCACGCGTTCGGTAGGCTTGCCGCGCAAAATGTCGATCAGGTGCCCGGCGCCGAAGCGGCTGCCGGTGCGCAATACGGCCGACATGAATTTTTGCGCCGCCACCATGCCATCGAATGTTTCCGGCGGATCCAGGCACACGTCGCAGTTGCCGCAGGCGCCCGGCGCGTCGCCGAAATACGCCAGCAACATCGCGCGCCGGCAGCTCGCAGCTTCGCAATAGCCCAGCATGGCAGATAGTTTGCGCGCTTCGAGGCGGCGTATTTCTTCCGGCGCCGCGGAATCTTCTATCCACTGCTGCAACAGCGCCACATCGGCGAGGCCATAGCACAGCCAGGCTTCGGCGGGCTCGCCGTCACGCCCGGCACGGCCGGTTTCCTGGTAATAGCCTTCCAGACTTTTGGGCAGGTCCAGGTGCGCCACGAAACGTACGTCGGGTTTGTCTATGCCCATGCCGAAGGCGATGGTGGCCACCATGACGACCCCGTCTTCGCGCTGGAAACGTTCCTGATTGGTGCGCCGCGTGGCGGCGTCCAGTCCGGCGTGGTAGGGCAGCGCGCTTATGTTCTGCGTAAGCAGCCAGGCCGCCGTTTCATCGACTTTGCGGCGCGACATGCAATACACGATGCCGGCATCGCCCAGGTGACCCGGGTAGCCGTCGCGCCCGTGCAGAAAATCCAGCAGCTGGCGGCGCGGATTGTCCTTTTCGACCACGCGGTAGCGGATGTTGGGCCGGTCGAATCCGGCCACGAACCAGCGCGCCGCGTCAAGTTCCAGCCGGGCTCCGATTTCGCGCCGCGTACTGGCGTCTGCCGTGGCGGTCAGCGCGATGCGCGGCACGCCCGGGTAGCGTTCGCGCAGCACGGCCAGGCGCAGGTATTCCGGGCGGAAATCGTGGCCCCACTGCGATACGCAATGCGCCTCGTCGATCGCGAACAGGGCGATGCCGTGCACGGCGGCGATTTCGTCCAGCAATTCGAGGAAGCCGGACAGCAACAGACGCTCGGGTGCCACGTACAGCAAATCCATGCGGCCGCCGCGCAGCGCCGCCAGGGTGTCGCGCGCGGCCTGGGCATCCTGCGCGGAATTCAGGCAGCCCGCGCGCACCCCGGCCTGGCAGAGCGCATTCACCTGATCCTGCATGAGCGCGATGAGCGGCGACACCACGACGCCCACGCCGCGCCGCAACAATGCGGGTATCTGGTAACACAGGGATTTTCCGCCGCCGGTCGGCATGAGCACGATGGCGTCGTGCCCGCCCGCGACGTGTTCGATGATGTCCGCCTGCAGGCCGCGAAACCCGGCGTAGCCGAACACCCGGTGCAGGACTTCGGCGGCGGCGGCGCGC
>JAEUNN010001115.1 GCA_016791085.1 Rhodocyclaceae bacterium
TTGAGCGAAAGTTCCGTCAAATCCGCCATCATCGCCAAGTTCCCGAATCCCAAACCGGCCGCCGGCACCGACCTCGCGGTGGCCGTGGCGGCCGGCTTCGAAAAGGCGGCGATTCCCTGGCTGGGCGGGACCATAGTCAGAAACGTGCTCGGCAGCGGACCCGTGCCGACTTTCGCGCCGCCCTATGTGCCGGTCGGTCCGGTCGTGGGCGGCACCGGCAACATGGTGGCGGCCGGTCTGGGCTGAGCGCTGCCGGCCGCACCGCGATGCGCGTCCTGCTCATCAATCCGCCCTCGCCCGAGCGCCTGGGCGCACCGCTGCTGGGGCTGCAGTACGTGGCGGCGGCCTTGTTGCGCGCCGGCTGCGAAGTGCGCGTAATCGATTGCGCGGCGCGGCGGTTTCCGCACGACCACGCCTGGGTGGTCGAAGAGGTGCGCCGCTTCGACCCGCGCTTCGTGGGCATGGCCTTGTTCACGCGCTGGGTGTGGCACGCCTACCGGCTGGCGGCCGATTTGCGCGACAGCGGCTATCTGCTCGTGGCGGGCGGCGCGCATGCCACGGTGTGCCCGGAAGAACCGCTCGCGCACGGCTTCGACGTGGTGCTGTCGGGCGAAGCCGAATTATCCATAGTGCAGTTGGTACAGGCGTTGCGCGCGGGCGAGTCGCCGGCCTGCGTGGGCGGCAGTCACTGGCGCCTGCCGGACGGGACCATCGCGCACGGACCGCCGGTCGAATTTATCGAACATCTGGACGATCTGGCTTCACCCGTGCTGGCGCAGCCGCTGTTCGATCCGCACTGGTACGCGGCCGGCGCCGATGCCGTCACGCCGGGCGGCGTGGTGAGCAGCCGCGGCTGCCCGGCGCGCTGCACGTTCTGCGCCAATGCCGTAACGGGCCGCGGCTTCCGCTACCGCAGCGCGGCTTCCGTGGTGGAAGAACTGGAAGCCTGGCATGCCGCCAGCGGCGCCACGTTTTTCCCGTTCTGGGACGACGCCTTCACGGCCAAAATGGCGCGGCTGGACGCCTTGTGCGCGGCGTTCGAGGCGGACCTGTCGTTTCCGCTGCAATTTTCGGCGATCACGCGCGCCGGCCTCGTCACGCGCGATTTGTTGCGCAAGCTCGCGCGCGCCGGGCTGGTGCATGTCAATTTCGGCGTGGAGAGCGGCGACGACGAAATTTTGCGCATCATCAAGAAGGGCTTGCGCACCGATCAGGTCGTGCGCGCGCTGGAATTGTCCAAGGAAGAAGGCCTGAGCACGGCCTGCAATTTCATGCTGGGCTTTCCCGACGACACCCCGGCCAGCCTGGAGCGCACGCTGCGCTTCATGCAGCGCATCGCGCCCCTGGTGGATAATTTCAGCACCCTGGGCGTGGTGATTCCTTTCCCGGGCACCGCGCTGTACGACATGCACCGCGATTTTTACGGCTTCGGCGCATGGTGGCTGGAAGATCGCTGCAGCCATTACGAGCCGCTGCCCGCCGATGTGCGCGACGCCGCCTTCGCCGAGCGCTATGTGGACGACCCCACGCTGGCGCTGGATTTTTTCCGCTACGACGCGCCCACGCGCGAACTGATCGTGGAATGCCTGCGCTTCAAGGCGCAACACAATCTGCGCAACATGGGCGTGCTGGCCGATCCGGTATTCGCGCCCCAGCCCCTGCCCGTGGCATGAAGCGCATTTCCCGGCCGGCCGCTGCGTTGGCTCGATCCAGCCCGGAAATGCCGGATTTTCTTTTGCGCTTGCGATGAACGGCTGGGACGACCCCGCCACCGCGCGCGCCTATCAGGAATTTGAAACCCGCCACACCCGCTATGCGCTCGCCAACCGGGCGCTGGCGCGCCATGCCGAATTGCGGCCGGGCCTGGCCGTGCTCGATCTGGCCGCCGGCTGCGGCGGCACCGTGGCGGCGATTTTGCCGGCCCTGGGCGCCACCGGGCGCATGGACGCCGTGGAACCGGCGCACGCCATGGCGGCGCTGGGCCGGCGCCGCTTCGCAGCGGATGCGCGCGTGCGCTGGCTGGACGCGCTGGACGCGGCCGGCAGCGGCTATGCGCGCATCACTTGCGGCGCGGCGATCTGGCAATGGCCAAATCTGGACCAATTATTCGCGCAACTGGCCGCCCGACTCGCGCCCGGCGGCGCCCTGGTATTCAATATTCCGGCCGCCTACCTGGGGCGTGCCGA
>JAEUNN010001125.1 GCA_016791085.1 Rhodocyclaceae bacterium
CGCCGCGCTCAGCCGAAGCGGCCGGTGATGTAGCGCTCGGTTTCGGCGCGCTGCGGCTTCAGGAATATGCTGTCGGTGACGCCGAATTCGATCAGTTCGCCCAGGTACATATAGGCCGTATAGTCGGAAATGCGCGCCGCCTGCTGCATGTTGTGGGTCACGATCACGATCGTGAATTCGGATTTCAGTTCGTCTATCAGTTCTTCTATGCGGCCCGTCGATATGGGGTCCAGCGCCGAAGTGGGTTCGTCCAGCAGCAGCACTTCGGGCTTCACGGCGATGCCGCGCGCGATGCACAGGCGTTGCTGCTGCCCGCCGGACAGGCTGGTGCCGCTGGCCTTCAGTTTGCTTTTGACTTCGTCCCACAGCGCGGCCTTGCGCAGCGCCCATTCGACGCGGCCTTCCATGTCGGCGCGGCCCAGACGTTCGTGCAGGCGCACGCCGAAGGCGATGTTGTCGAATATCGACATCGGAAACGGCGTGGGCTTCTGGAACACCATGCCCACGCGTGCGCGCAGCAGCGCCACGTCGATCTTGGGGTCCAGCAGGTTGCGCCCGTTCAACAGCAGTTCGCCTTCCGCACGCTGGTTGGGATAGAGGTCGTACATGCGGTTGATGGCGCGCAGCAAGGTGGATTTGCCACAGCCGGACGGGCCGATGAAAGCCGTCACGCGGTTTCTGTGTATGGCCAGGTTGATGTTGCGCAGCGCGTGGAATTCGCCGTAATAGAAATTGAACTTGCGGAACTCTATCTGTGCGTCCTGCGCCGCCGCGGCGGCCTGTGCTTCTTGGGTCATCGGTTCGGGCACTTGATCAGTTGGATTTTTCCGGGCGCACGGCGATGCGCGCCAGCGTGTTGAGTGCCAGCACGCCCAGGGTGATGAGCAGCACGCCGGCCCAGGCCAGACGCTGCCAGTCCTCGAACGGGCTCATCGCGAATTTGAATATGGTTACCGGCAGGTTGGCCATGGGTTCGCGCAAATCCAGGCTCCAGAATTGATTCGACAGGGCGGTAAATAGGAGCGGCGCGGTTTCGCCGGCGATGCGCGCCACCGCGAGCAGCACGCCGGTCACCACGCCGGCGCGCGCGGCCCGCAGTGTAACGCGCAGGATCACCACGTGTTTGGGCGCGCCCAGCGCGAATGCGGCTTCACGCAGGGTTTCCGGCACCAGCAGCAACATGTTTTCGGTGGTGCGCACGACCACCGGCAGCACCAGCAACCCCAGTGCGACCCCGCCCGACCAGGCGGAAAATTTGCCGGTGTTGGCGACGATGAGCGCATACACGAACAGGCCGATCACGATGGACGGCGCCGACAGCAACAGATCGTTCACGAAGCGCGTGACGCGCCCCAACAGGGTACGGCGGCCGTATTCGGCCAGATAGATGCCGGCCAGTATGCCTATCGGCGTGCCCGCGGCGGTGCCCAGTGCGACCAGTATCAGACTGCCGACGATGGCGTTGAGCAGTCCGCCCTCGGAGGCGCCGGGCGGCGGCGTCATTTGCGTGAATAGCGCCACCGACAGGCCCGCCGCGCCGAATGCCAGCACGGTCCATAAAATCCAGCCCAGGAAGGCGAGGCCCACGGCCATGGCGGCCAGCGAGGCGCCAAGGGCGATGCGATTGACGATTTTGCGGCGCAGGTGCAATTCCATGTCAGGCCCCGGTCGCGCGGTTCAGTTGGGCGAGCAGCAGGCGCGACAGCACCAGCACGATGAGCGTGATGAGGAACAGGATGAGTCCCAGTTCCATGAGCGCCGCGGTATGCAGGCCCGGATCGGCTTCGGCGAATTCGTTGGCGAGCGCCGAGGTGATGCTGTTGCCGGGCATGAATAGCGACGCCGACTGCAGGAAATTGGTGTTGCCGATCACGAAGGTGACGGCCATCGTTTCGCCCAGCGCGCGCCCCAGGCCCAGCATGATGCCGCCTATCACGCCATTGCGCGTATAGGGCAGCACCACCGACCACATGACTTCCCAGGTCGTGCAGCCCAGGCCGTAGGCGGACTCCTTGAGCATGGCGGGCGCCAGTTCGAACACGTCGCGCATGACCGCGGCGATGTAGGGCACGATCATGACGGCCAGGATCACCCCGGCGCTCAGCAGGCCTATGCCCAAGGGCGGGCCGTCGAACAGCGCCCCGGCGAGCGGCACTTTGCCGAGCGTGGCGGCCAGTGCCGGCTGCACGTACTCGGCGAATATGGGCGCGAACACCAATAGGCCCCACATGCCATACACGATGCTGGGAATGGCCGCCAGCAGTTCTATGGCCGTGCCGAGCGGGCGCCGCAGCCACACCGGCGCAAGTTCGGTCAGGAACAGCGCGATGCCCAGGCTGACCGGCACGGCCAGCACCAGCGCGATGAAGGACGTGACCAGCGTGCCGTAAATGGGCACCAGCGCGCCGAATTTTTCGGCCGGCGGGTTCCATTCCGCGGAAAACAGAAAGCCCGCACCGAAGGCCTGGATGGAAGGCCAGGACGCGATGGTGAGCGACACCAGGATGCCGCCCAGCAGGCATAGCGCCAGCAGCGCAAAGCCGCGCGCCATGCCGCCGAACAGACGTGCCGCGAAGCGCCCGCGCGGAGCGCGCTCGTCCGGCACCTCGCCGCCGTCACCGTCGGACGAAGGCAGAGCCACCGTGGATACGCGTTCGTGCATCTCAGATTCGCCAGATAGGTTGCAGGGGCCGACTCGGTTTTGCAGACATGGCAAAGCCGGGGTGGAGGCACCCCGGCTTCGCCGCCTCGCATGAGGCGCGTATTATTTCACCAGCACCGCTTTGCCGGAACTGTCTTTGACCTGTGCCCAGGCTTTGCGCACCAGCGCCACGGTGGCGTCGGGCAAAGGCACGTAATCGAGGTCGTCGGCTAGTTTGCCGCCATTGGCGTAGGCCCAGTCGAAAAATTTGAGCGCTTCCGTACCTTGGGCCGGCTTGTCCTGTTGCTTGTGCATCAGGATGAAGGTCGCGCCGGTGATGGGCCAGGAGCTTTTGCCGGGCTGATTGGTCAGAATTTCGTAGAACGCG
>JAEUNN010001154.1 GCA_016791085.1 Rhodocyclaceae bacterium
GGCACCGCCATGCCCGCGCGCAGGCCCAGTTCGCGCGCCATGGGCGCGCGCGGGAAATTGCTGTCATTGCTTACGTCGTCTATCCAGGCCGGTTCGCGCAGTTTCCAGGCGCGCCCGGGCAGGCCGATGCCGGGCTCGAAACTGAAACTTTTGCTGTAGTCGCGGAAACGCAGCAGCGCCGGCTCGACGGCATGCCAGGCATTGGACAATTCCAGCCGGCTGCCGTCGGACGCCGGAACCCAGGCCTGGGCGAAGTGCCAGCGCGTGGCTTCGCACACCATGCGCATGGCGGTGGTGAGGGCGTCGTCCATGTTTTCCGCCGTGCTGACCGCTACGGTAAGCGACTGCAGCAGGCGGATTTCTTCGGTGTGACGCAACAGCTCCCGCTCGCGTTGCGCCAGCGCATCGGCCATGCTGTCGAACGCCATGGCGAGTTGGTTGATTTCGCCCGGCGCCGGTGCCACGCCGCTGCGTGCATCGAGGTCTCCGGCCGCCACCTTGTGCATGGCGCCCAGCAGGGCGCGCACCGGCTTCAGCACGAATAGCTGCGAACCTATCCAGGCGAGGCCGAAAGTCACCAGGCCAATCAGCGCCAGCGCCAGCAGCGCGAGCTGGTGGGCGCGTTCCAGCGGGGCGTACAGCGTGCCGGTAGGCAACCCCACCGCCAGCACGCCTATCGCGCGTTCGCGCGCCATGAGCGGCATGTAGGCATACAGGCGCATCACGCCGTCCGCGCCATTTGCCTCCAGGGTACCGCCGGACGGCTGTGCCGCGAGCCGCGCCGCCAGGGGAGGCGCGGTCAGTTGCCCGCCGGTCTGCGTGTCGTCGCGGCTGCCGGACAGCACGATGCCCTGCGGGTCCAGCAGCAGTAACTCGGCGCCGTCGGGCAGCTTGAGGCTGCGCGTGAAGTGATCCAGCCAGGCAAGATTCAGCGCCGCGATGGCAACCGCCTGCGGCGTGCCGAACGCATCGCGCACCGGCATCGCGAAATTGATGGCCGGCTTGCCGGTGACGCGTTCCACCTGGTAGGCACTGATCGAAAAATCACCGGATTCGAGCACGCGCCGGAAATAGCCGCGATCGGCCAGGTTCGTGCCGGGCGGTACCGGCGCGGAACTGCAGGCGACGCGGCCGTCCGGCGCCGCTACGGCAAACAGCGCGATGTGCGGGCTGGCCGCCTGCCGCCCGGCCAGAAAGCGCGTGCAGGCGGCGTTATCGCCGGATTGGACTTGCGGCATTTCGGCCAGCAGCTGCAAGGTCTGGCGTATGCCCTCGACGACTTCCGCGTGCTGCTGGGCGATGGTTGCAAGGGTGCGCTGCGCCTCGGCGCGTGCCTGGCCGGTAACCAGGGTGCGCTGTTCCGCCAGCTCCCAGAACAGGAACAGGATGCAGGGCAGCAGCGCGCCCAGCACCAGCACCAGCAGGCGCACGCGCAAACTGGTCAGAGACAATTTGATTTTCATGCGCCGTTTCCCTGTGGCCGGCGCGTCCGTCGAGCAGAGCGGGGCA
>JAEUNN010001173.1 GCA_016791085.1 Rhodocyclaceae bacterium
TGCGGTGGCGTCGGCCGGGGCGTAATCCCCGGCCATACAAACAAGTTTGCCCAGCCGCGCCTGGTGGTGCAGTAGCGTTTGCGCTGTGACCCCGCGCCGCGGCGACAACGCCGCCTAATCCCGCGGCGCAGTTTCCTGGAACGCTGCGCGCATGGACAACTTGTCGAAAATGCGCGCAAGTTTCGGGCGGTGTTCGCGCCAGGCCAGTTCGGGCATGCGGAAATCCAGGTAGCCCAGCGCGCAGCCCACGGCCAGGTCGGCCAGCGACATGGCGTTGCCGCGGCACCACTGGTGGTCGCCGGCGTCCTGCTCCATGAAATCCAGGCCGCGCTGTACCTTGTCCACGTGGCGCGCCGCCCAGGCGGCGTTGCGCTCGCGCATGGGACGGCGGTTTTCCAGTACCACCGCCACGGCCGCATCGCACACCCCGTCCGCCAGCGCCTCCCAGCGTTTGACGAAAATGCGCTCGCGGCCGGACGGCGGGATGAGCTTGTTGTTGGGCGTGACGCTATCGAGGTATTCGGTGATCACGCGCGAATCGAACAGCACGTAGTCCTCGTCCACGACCAGGACCGGCACCTTGCCGAGCGGGTTTACCAGCGGAACCTGCGTGTCGTCGTTCCAGGGCACGTCCTGCACGAATTCGTAATCGAGCTTTTTTTCCGCCAGCACGAGGCGCGCCTTGCGTACGTAGGGGCTGGTGAGTGAACCGATAAGCTTCATGGGCGGACAAATCCATGGGACGCGGCCAGTATATCATCGGCCGACAGCCACTTCGGGAGCCATTCGGCTGGTCCACCGGCGCCGCGCCGCGGCCATCCGGGGGTGTTAAAATGCCGCCCCCTCGCGCCTGCTGTGCGCCCTGCCTGCCCGGAAAAACGCCCATGACTCTTTCCACGCTCACCGCGCTGTCTCCGCTGGACGGACGCTATGCCGACAAGGTCGAGGCGTTGCGCGCGCATTTCAGTGAATTCGGCCTGATACGCAACCGCGTCCGGGTGGAACTGGCCTGGCTTGCGGCGCTGGCGGCCGAACCGGCGATCGCCGAGGTGCCGGCGTTCTCGCAAACCACGCTGGATGAGCTGAACCTGCTGCTGGCGAGTTTCCAGAGCGCCGACGGCGAGGCGGTCAAACAGATCGAGGCGCGCACCAATCACGACGTGAAGGCCATGGAATACTGGCTCAAGGAACGTCTGGCGCACAACGCCGAAGTCATGCGGGTGACCGAATTCATCCATTTCGCCTGCACCTCGGAAGACATCAACAACGTAGCGCACGCGCTCATGCTCAAAGAGGTGCGCGAAGCCGTACTGCTGCCGGCGCTGGACCGCCTCATCGACCGCTTCGTGGCGCTGGCGCACGCGCTCGCCGACCTGCCCATGCTGGCGCGCACGCATGGCCAGCCCGCCACGCCCACCACGCTGGGCAAGGAAATGGCCAATATCGCGGCGCGCCTGAAGCGTGCCCGGCGCTGCGTCGCGCAAATCGGGCTGACGGCCAAATTCAACGGTGCCGTGGGCAATTACAACGCGCACCTGGCGGCCTACCCGAATTTCGACTGGGAAAATTTCAACCGCCGCTTCATCGAAAGTCTGGGTCTGGAATTCAACCTCTACACGATACAGATAGAACCGCACGACGCGATGGCCGAACTGTTCGATGCGGTAGCGCGCGCCAACACCATATTGCTCGACGCCGATCGCGATATCTGGCAGTACATTTCGCTGGGTTATTTCAAGCAGAAGCTCAAGGCCGGCGAAGTGGGCAGTTCGACCATGCCGCACAAGGTGAACCCCATAGATTTCGAAAATTCCGAGGGCAATCTGGGTGTGGCCAATGCGCTGTTGCGCCACCTGGCCGAAAAACTGCCGGTGTCGCGCATGCAGCGCGACCTGACCGATTCCACCGTGCTGCGCAACATGGGCGTGGCTTTCGGGCACGCGCTGCTGGCCTACGACTCTTGCCTGCGCGGCCTGGGCAAACTTGAAGCCGACCCGCTGCGGCTTGCGGCAGACCTCGACCATGCCTGGGAAGTGTTGGCCGAACCCGTACAAACCGTGATGCGCCGCTACGGCGTTGCCAACCCTTACGAACAACTCAAGGATTTGACGCGCGGCAAGGGCATAGAACGCGACGCGCTGGCGCAATTCATCGCGACGCTGGAAATACCGCAGGCCGAGCGCGAGCGTCTTGCCGCGATGACGCCGGCAGCCTACATCGGCATGGCTGCGGACCTTGCGCGGCGCATCAAATCCCGCGACGACTGAAGCCATGGCTTTCGCCGACAACCTGAAAAAATTGCCGCGCGTTTCGCATCTGGCGGCGCTGGACCTGCTGGACGCGGACGGCAATATCGTCGCGACCATAGAAAACAAGCCCGG
>JAEUNN010001179.1 GCA_016791085.1 Rhodocyclaceae bacterium
GCCGGTACAGTGCCGGCCGGTGCCGACGAACTGCCCGCCACGCCACCGGCGGAGCCTGCGCCTGCGTCCGCCAAGCCGGACGAACTTCCCGCCGATGTCCCGGCGGCGCCTGAACCCCCCGCGCCGCCGTCCCAGCCCGCCGCCCTGCCGGAAACGCCGACGCCACGCATGCCGCCGGCCCGGCTGTCGCCGCCCAAACCGGCGCTCGCGCACGAACCGGTGGGCGAACTGAGCGGCAGCCTGGACCAGATACGGCCCATAGACCTGACCATACCGGCCGACGACATCTGGGTACGCATACGGCACGGATTTTCCATGCCGGACCTCGACACCCAGCTGGTAGCCGACCAGCAGGCCTGGTACCTGGCCCGCCCGCAATACCTGCAGCGCATCATCGAGCGCGGGCGTCTGTACCTCTACCACATCGTGGAAGAAATCGAAAAGCGCGGCATGCCGACCGAACTTGCGCTGCTGCCCATGGTGGAAAGCGCCTACAACCCGAATGCCCTGTCGCCGGCCCAGGCGAGCGGGCTGTGGCAGTTCATCCCGTCGACCGGACGCATGTTCGGCCTGGCCCAGGACGCCTGGAAGGACGACCGCCGCGACATCGTCGCGTCCACGGCGGCGGCGCTGGAATACCTGCAGCGCATCTACGAAATGCACGGCGACTGGCAGCTTGCGCTGGCGTCCTACAACTGGGGCGAAGGCAATGTGGCGCGCGCCATCGCCAAAAACCTGGCGGCCGGCCTGCCGACCGACTACGCCTACCTGACCATGCCCAACGAAACGCGCAATTACGTGCCGAAATTGCAGGCACTCAAAAACATCATTGCGCGCCCGGCGCTATTCGGCATGGATCTGGACCTGATTCCGAACCAGCCCTATTTCGCCACGCTGAACCGCCCGCGCGACATGGATGTGGGCACCGCGGCGCGCCTCGCGAACATGACCGTGGATGACTTTCTGGCGCTGAACCCGCAGCACAAGCGCAATTTTCTGCGCGCCGGCCCGGGCGGGCTGGTGCTGCCGCGCGATCGCGTCGACACCTTTCTGGCCAATATCGAAGACGGCGACTCCGGCGCCAGCGGCTGGGAGCACTATGAGGTGAAGCCGCAGGACCGCATAGAAAGCCTGGCGCCGCGCTACCGGCTTAGCGCCGCCGAACTGCGCCGCATGAACGACCTGGGTCTGGACGAACAGCCCGAACCCGGCACCAACTTGCTGGTGCCCGCGCGCGCGAGCGCACGCCACGGCCTGGCCGAAATCAGCCTGCCGCGCCTGTCCGCCGGCCCGCGCGAGCAGGCCGCGTCACGCCCGGGCAAGCGCGCCAACACGCTGCGCGGGCGCGAGCGCGACTACGCGCCGGCCAGCCACCGCAGCCAGGCCGCCGGCAGCAAGGCGCGCAACCCGGCACGCGCGCCGGGCGGCCGCAATGCGGCGGCCAGGTCCGACAAAAAGCCATCCGCCGGCAGCCGGAAAACGCCGCGCTGAAGCCACGCAGCGTGCCGGCTTGGGGCCGGGCGCCCGCGCCGGGCCGGGCCCGGCTGCGAAAGTGTGCGATATGCCGCACTCCCCCTCAAGTCGGACCGGGACGGGCCGTAAATGCCGCAAGGCCGTACACATTCCGGCACGGCAAAGGCATACGGAGCGATTTTCGATGGGCGACAATTTGCAGGACTGTCTGGGCCTGGTATTACGTTTTTCGCGCGAGCTCGAAAACGGCGAGGTGATCTTTCCGACCAGCACCGCCGTGTCGGCACGCCTGCTGGCCGCCCTGAACGACCCCGACATGCACCTCCAGCAAGCCGCCCGCATCATCCAGACCGAGCCGCTGGTCGCCACGCGCATCATTTCTCTGGCCAATTCGGCCATGGCCGCCGGCGCGCGCCAGGTTGGCGACGTGCCCAGCGCGCTGCTGCGCGTCGGCCTCAACGCCGCCCGCGTGCTCGCGCTGCTGGTGGTGACCAAACAACTGCTGCGTGCGCCGGGCCTGCAAAAACACAAGGCGCTGGCGGCGGAGTTATGGCAGCGCAGCGCCTATCTGGCCGCGCTGTGCCGGGTGATCGCGCTGCGCATGTCGCGCGTGAATGCCGACGAAGCCTTGTACGCCGGCCTCGCCCACAATCTGGGGCAGTTCTACCTTTTGTCGCGCGCCGCCGAAAAGCCGGAACTGCTGGACCAGAGCAAACTGTTCACGAAACTGCTGTACGGGTATCCGGCGATCATCACGCGCCCGCTGCTCACCAAGCTGCAAATTCCTTCGCGCATCATCGAAGCCGTCACCACCCAGGGACGCGCCGCGGCCATTCCGCCGCAATCCCTGTACGACGTGGTGGCGCTGGCACGCCTGCTCACGCCCCAGGCCGGCCCCGGTTCGGAACCGGCGGCCAACGCCACCCCGGAATTTTCCGAAATCGACGTGATCCGCGATTGCATCGCCAGCGCCGGTGAAGATCTGGACGGCACGCTGCGCATGCTCCACGCCTGAACCCCCCCTGAGCCGCGCGCGGCCACGACCGCGCGGCCGCCCCGCCGGCCACCGGCGCAGGCGCGCCATATCATTGCCGGAACCTTGCAGGCTATGCCTTGCCTTGTTCGCAGCTTGATGCGAAACTGCGCGCAAACAAAACGGCCCTTACGCGGCCAGGCATGCCCAGGGGGGAGCGATGCTTTGCGCACCAGTCGTCCGGCCAGGCCGCACCGGCGTGGCGCGCATTGCAGCATGCGGCGCCACGCCTGATACGCCATGCGCGGCAGCGAGCGTTGCCGCGCGCGCCCCCCGGGCCGGCCGCCGCTCCGGGCCGCAACGCAGGCACGGGCAAGCCATGGCAGCAATATTTCCATGCACCACCTGTCCCGCAAGCCCGCAGGGCGCCATCCCGGCGCGATGCGCACCCGTGAAACGAGGAAAATCCATGTCTGTTTGCAATCCCTCTTTGCTATTTGCAGGGCTGCTGGCGGCGCTCGTGGCGCCCGCCGCCCTTGCGCAGGTAAAACTGTCCGACGGCATGATCCGCATCGGCGTGCTGACCGACCTGAGTGGCCTGTACGCCGAAATCGGCGGCCCCGGTGCGGTAGAAGCGGTCAGAATGGCAGCCGCCGACTTCATGAAAGAAAACCCCGGCATCAAGGTCGAGGTACTGTCGGCCGACCACCAGAACAAGGCCGAAATCGCCGCCGCCAAAGCGCGCGACTGGCTGGATGCACAGAAGGTCGACATGATTACCGACCTGGTGAACTCCGCCTCGGCGCTGGCCGCGGTCAAGGTCGCCGCCGAACGCAAGCGCGTCGTGATCGTCAATGGCGCCGCGTCGACGCGGCTCACCAACGAAGACTGCAGTCCCTATAGCGTGCATTACGCCTACGACGCCAGCGCGCTCGCCAACGGCACCGGCAAATATGTCGTCAGAAACGGCGGCGAAAGCTGGTATTTCATCACCTCCGACAATGCTTTCGGCCAATCGCTGGAAAAAGAGGTGGCGGAGGTCGTCACGGCCAACGGCGGCAAGATACTCGGCAACTCCCGCCACGCGCTGGGCACCAGCGACCTGACCGGACTGCTGCTGAAAGCACAGTCCTCGCGCGCCAAAATCATAGGCCTCGCCAATGCGGGCGGTGACACCATACACACCATCAAGGCGGCTTACGATTTCGGCCTCATATCTTTCGGCAAACAAAAGCTGGCCGGACTGCTGGTATTCATTACCGACGTGCATGCGCTGGGTCTCGAGGCCACCCAGGGAATGTTTCTGACCGACGGCTTTTACTGGAACCTGAACGAACAGACGCGCAGTTGGTCCGCGCGCTACGCGGAACGCATGAACCGGCCGCCGACGATGGTGCAGGCCGCCGACTATTCATCGACGATGCACTATCTGAATGCCGTCAAGTCCGCCGGTAGCGACGATGCCGACGCCGTCATGCGCCAGATGCGCGCCACGCCGGTCAATGACTTCTTCGCAAAAAACGGCGTGGTGCGCGCAGACGGCCGTTTCGTGCATGACATGTACCTCATGGAGGTCAAGGCGCCGGCAGACTCGAAAAAGCCCTGGGACTATTATTCGATCGTTTCCATCATACCGGGCGACGACGCTTTTATTCCATTGTCGCGCAGCGGCTGCCGCCTGGTCGCAAAGTGAATAGCCGCACGGCCGCCGCAAGCGCAATTGTCGGCGGCCTGACTTTGCCCGGCACGGGAATGTGCTAGATTGATGAGATTGACGCGCCGCTCCGCTGCGGCAGCGCACCAAACCGCAACCTTGCAAATTCCCTGCAAAGCTGCGAAACTCGGCTCAAATTACAGAACAAAGCAGTCGCTGCGACCAATGTGGAGGCGAGGGAGTGGTCGAAGAGCATATCCTTGAAACGTCCGGCCTGACCAAGGAATTTCGCGGCTTCGTGGCCGTGAACGGTGTAGACCTGAAAATCCGGCGCGGCTCCATACACGCGCTGATCGGCCCGAACGGCGCCGGCAAAACCACCGTATTCAATCTGTTAACAAAGTTTCTCGAACCCACGCGCGGGCGCATAACATTCAATGGCCGTGACATCACGGCCGAAAAGCCGGCCGCGCTGGCACGCCGCGGCCTGGTGCGCTCATTCCAGATATCCGCGGTTTTCCCGCACATGAGCGTGCTCGAAAACGTGCGCGTGGCCTTGCAGACGCGGCTCGGAACGGCCTTCCATTTCTGGAAGTCGGAGCGCTCGCTCGACGCACTCAATGCGCGCGCCATGGAACTGCTCGAATCCGTGGATTTGGGCGCATTCGCCGATACCGTGACGGTGGAATTGCCTTACGGGCGCAAGCGCGCGCTGGAAATCGCCACCACGCTCGCGCTCGAGCCGGAACTTATGCTGCTCGACGAGCCCACTCAGGGCATGGGCCACGAGGACATCGACCGGGTGGTGCAGCTGATACGCAAGGTGAGCGTCAATCGCACCATACTGATGGTCGAACACAATCTAAGCGTGGTGTCCAACCTGTGCGACCGCATCACCGTGCTGGCGCGCGGCGCGGTGCTCGCCGAAGGTCCTTACGCGGAAGTGTCGCAAAATCCGCAGGTGCTCGAAGCTTACGTCGGAGCGGAGCATGACTAGCCAGACCATGCCTACGGAATACCTGCGGGTAGGCGGCCTGCACGCGTTTTACGGCGAATCGCACATCCTGCACGGTGTGGATTTCACGGTACGGCGCGGCGAACTGGTCACGCTGCTGGGACGCAACGGCGCCGGACGCACCACTACGCTGAAATCCATACTCGGCCTGGTCGGGCGGCGCACCGGAACCATAGTCGTGAATGGCACCGAAGTCATTTCCATGCCCACGCACCGCATCGCCCGTCTGGGCGTCGGCTACTGCCCGGAAGAGCGCGGCATCTTTTCCAGCCTGAGCTGCGAGGAAAACCTGCTGCTGCCGCCCACCGTCAAAAGCGGCGGCATGAGTCTGGAAGAAATTTACGACATGTTCCCCAACCTCAAGGAGCGGCGCAACAGCCAGGGTACGCGCCTGTCCGGCGGGGAACAACAGATGCTCGCGATGGGCCGCATATTGCGCACCGGCGCGCAACTATTGCTGCTCGACGAAATCACCGAAGGTCTGGCACCGGTCATCGTGCAGGCCATGGGCCGCGCGGTGCGCAAACTGGCCGAGCGCGGCTATACCATCGTGCTGGTCGAACAGAATTTCCGCTTTGCAGCGCCGCTCGCAGACCGGCATTTCGTCATGGAACACGGCCGCATCGCCGAAGTAATCGAAAAGAACGAACTCGCTTCAAACATGAACAAGCTGCAC
>JAEUNN010000078.1 GCA_016791085.1 Rhodocyclaceae bacterium
CTGGAAAAGCGCAATCGCGTGCTCAACGCCCACGAGCGCGAAGTCGTGGCGCACCATGAAATGGGGCACGCTCTGATGGCCATGTTGCTGCCGGGCAGCGACAGGGTACACAAAGTGTCCATCATTCCGCGCGGCGTGGGCGCGCTCGGCTACACCATACAGCGGCCCACGGAAGACCGCTTCCTGATGACCCGGGCGGAACTGGAAAACCGCATGGCCGTGCTGTTGGGCGGGCGCGCGGCGGAACAGATCGTGTTCGGCGAAACTTCCACGGGTGCCGCCGACGACCTGCAGAAAGTTACCGGCATTGCGCGCTCCATCGTGATGCGCTACGGCATGGAGCACAACCTTGGCCAGGTGGTGTATGAAGACGCGCGCGAAAGTTTCCTCGGCACGCAACAGACCGAACACGGCTACAGCGAAGAAACCGCGCGCACCATAGACCGCGCGGTGCGCGACAGCATCGCGGCGGTTTATGCGCGCGCCCTGCACATGCTGGAACAGCAGCGCGATCTGCTGGAAAGGTCGGCGCGGCGGCTGCTCGAGAAAGAAACCCTGGACGAACACGAACTCGCGCAAATCCAGGGCGAATTGGCGCCGCTGCCGCCGGCCTGAATCAGCGCGCCGGGGCGGGGCGCGCGCGCAGCAATCCGAATGCGCACAGGCCGATCAAGAGCAGTGCCGACTGCGCCAAGGCGAGCCCCAGCGTACTGCCCCAGGCAAGCGGCGCAATGACGCCGGCCACCAGGGCATTGCCGGCGCTTTGCACCACGCCCTGGCAGGATGAAACCATGCCGCGCCGGGCCGGAAACATGTCCAGCGCAAGCAGCGACAGCGCCGGCATCGACATGCCCATGCCCAGGGTGTAGAGCGGCAGCGGCAGGATGGACCACGGCAGCCCGGGTGGCAGCGCCACGCAAAGCGCGACATTCGCCAGATTCGCGGCCAGCATGACCGCGCAGCCCACGGCCGCGGTGGTGGCAGGCGCAAGGCGGCCGGCCATTCGCCCGGATATCCACGACCCCGTCATCATGCCGGCCACGGTGGGAACGAACATGACCGCAAAGCCCTGCGCGGATACGCCCAGGTGCTGCATCAGGAACACCGGCGCGGACAGCACATAGACGAAAAACGCGCAAAAATTCGCCGCCAGCGCGCCCGAATAGCGCCAGAAGCCGCGTGCGCCGAACACCTCGCGGTAGCCGCGCCACAGGTCCTGCGGATGGAGCGGCCGGCGCGCCGCGGCGGGCAAAGTTTCGGGCAGCCGATAGGCCACGGCGACTATCAGCAACACGCCGTACGCGGCCAGGAACACGAATATTTCGCGCCAGCCCAGCGCCGCATACACCCAGCCGCCCACGATGGGCGCCACCGCCGGGGCGAGGCCGAACATGATGCTCACCTGAGCCATGAGCCGCTGCGCGGCCGGCCCCTCGTACAGGTCACGGCCGACGGCACGCCCGACTATCATGCCGGCACCCGAAAATATGCCCTGCAGGGCCCGCCCCAGCCACAGATATTCGATGCGCGTGGCCGCCGCACACATCAGGCTGGCCGCCACGAATCCGGCCAGGCTGCCCAGTATGATGGGGCGGCGCCCGATCGCGTCGGACAGCGATCCGTGCCACAGCGCCATGAAGGCAAACGGCAGCAGATAAGCCGTCAGCGACTGCTGCACGGACAGCATGTCGCAATTCAGGTCGGCCGCGATGGCGTGAAACGCCGGCAGATAGGTGTCGATCGCGAACGGGCCTATGGCCGCCAGTGCGGCCAACATCGCGGATATACCCCAGGGCGCACGTTGCAAGGGCACGGCGCTCACCACGCGACGGGGCCAGCCCCGGCATCCGGCGCCAGATGCCCGGCCAGGCTGCTGGCGCGAATTGCTTGCCGGTCCGCCACGATCGGCGCTCCGCCGTGCCTAGCGCGGGGCGGCCGGAGCGGGAGCCGCCGGCGCGGCCGGAGCAGGCGCAGCCGGAGCAGGCGCGGCAGGCGCCGGAGCAGGCGCGGTCGCTGGTGCCGGCGCCGTGGCGGGCTGAGCGCCCTGGCCGGTGAGCTGTGGCAGTTCGTCCACTTGACGCACGCCCACCACGTAATATTCGGTTTCGGCAAAGCAGGAGCCGGGCACACCCAGGTGCTGCTCGTAATCGATCGCAACCCGGCGCCCCATGCTGACATTGATCTGTTTGGCGACGGCCGGATCGCGCACCGAAAAGGCGAATTTTTCCGCCACGGCGCCGGGCATGGTGACCATGGCAAGTTCGCCCTCCCAGGTTTTGCAGATCCAGCCCTTGCGCGAAAATTTCTGCACATAGCCGGCGCGCTCACCGGTCGAATACGACCAATTGAGCGCAGCCCAGACGTAAAGAAAGGCAATCACCCCAAAGCCCGCCAGGGCCAGTGCTACCCACAGGAAAAAACGCGTGCTGCGCATGGTATGAAAAATGGTGGAGGCGCGCCAAATGTACCGGAAAACCCGGCCGGCCGGGCGCTGCCGCGCAGTTCAGGCCGGCGTGCGTGCCTGCGGGCGGGCGGCGCTTGCGGCGGAAGCGCCCGAAGTCTGCCCGGCCAGGCAGCCCAGACGCACCGTGAACGTGAAGGTGCTGCCGCGACCGGCTTCGCTTTCCAGCCAGATGCGCCCTTGCATGAGTTCGACCAGCCGCGAGCATATGGACAAGCCCAGCCCGGTGCCGCCGTAGCGCCGCGTGATGCTGGCATCCGCCTGCGCGAAAGCCTGGAATATGAGCGCCTTTTTTTCGTCCGGGATGCCTATGCCGGTATCGCTGACGGAAAATCGCAGTACCACGGAGTCGTGGCTGCGCTCCTGGGCCGCGACCGCAACGCGGATTTCCCCGGCCGGCGTGAATTTGACCGCGTTGCCGATCAGGTTCATGAGCACCTGGCGCAGGCGTACCGGATCGCCCACCAGTTCCGCCGGCACGCCCGCATCGAGCTTGGCGTCTATGGTCAAATCCTTTTCCCGCGCCGGCAGGGCATAAACCTTCAGCACGTCCTGCATCAGCAGGGGCAGCTTGAAATCTATGCGTTCCAGCGACATGCGGCCGGATTCGATTTTCGACAGATCCAGAATGTCGTTCAGTATCTGCAGCAGGGAATTCGCGCAGGACTGTGACACGCCCAGAAATTCGCGCTGTTCGTCATCCAGGTCGGTGTGCAGTACCAGATCGGTCATGCCCAGAATGCCGTTCAACGGGGTGCGGATTTCATGGCTCATATTGGCCAGAAATTCCGACTTGGCGCGGCTGGCGGCTTCCGCCGCATGTTTGGCGGCACTCAGTTTGCGCCGCAGCGAACTGATATAGCCGCCCATCAGGGCAAACCAGGTCAGCACGCCGGCCAGCACCGTCCACTGCACGATTTCTTCGTGCAGGTCGAAGCCCGGACCGGGCGTGCGCGCAAGCGACACGATCACCGCCGCGTACCCGGTCAGTATGAGCAGGGCGATCGCGGCCAGTTCGCGCGTGGAAAGGCGCAGGCTGCCGAACAGGTAGGGGATCAGGAATATCGTCAGAAACGCGCCGCGCGCCAGCGTGACTTCATGCACGATGTACAGCAGCACGAAACAGGCCGACACGATCTGAGGCGTGGTCAGGCTGGGATCGGCGAAGCGCAGGTTGAAGCCGGTTTTGAACGCGACGAAAAATGCCAGCACCAACGCCGCCATCGCGGCCACCGCATACAGCGCCGGGGCAATCCCGATCACGCCCTGCCAGCACGCGATCACCAGCATGAGCGCCACGCCCAGGGTGGCACCGACCGCCATCAGATAGCGGCGAAACACCACGCTTTGCGTGTTGTCGCGCGTCGGTCCGGGCGCTTGACTGCGCCCGGAACTCAGGTCGGGCGCGGCACGTTCCGCGCATGCGCCGGCCGCAGGGCGCGCCGGGCCGTCCGGCATGTCGCCTGCGGGAAGTGCATGCTTCACCTGTTTTGCAGACAGTTCGTTCCGCATGGGTCGTGGGGACACGGGCATGGCGTCGCCCTATCCGGTGCGTGCAGGTCGGCGGCCGGCCGCGGCTTGCGCGTTGTTCGCCGTAAGTCCGAAGGGTACGACGTTTTGTTACGGGCTGCCACTACTGATATGCCGGGCCTGGCGCGAACGGCGGCAATCTGGTTGGCGACATGGCGCACGATTTACGCGCAGGCCGCGCTGGCGCACGGCAACAGGCGCGCCACGGCGGTGCGCACGGCGCGTCCGGTGAGCGGGGAGAGCAGAAAGTCGTCGGCACCGGCGCTTTTCGCGGCATCCCGGATGCCGCTGTCGGCATCGTCGCCGACACATACGATCAGGGCGCTGCAGCCGGCCGAGCGCAAGGCGCGCGTGGTGCCGCAACCATCCAGGCCGTGCATGTGGGTGGCAACGAAAATCAGGCCCGGATCGCGCCGTGCGCAAATTTCCAGGCATTCGAGCGCATCGATCGCGCAGCTCACGTCGAAATCGCCCATGCCGTCCAGGGCGGCGCAAATGAGCTCACGCCGCGCCGCGTCGGGTTCCACCACCAGCACCGGCATGCGCGTCTGGCCTATCGCCACGCCTTGCCCGCCCACCGCACCGGCTACGCGCGTGCTGGCCGGGTCGGGCAGGTCGAAAGGCAGGCGGCAGAGGAAGGTCGAGCCCCGGCCGGCGCTGCTGTCCACGCTGATGTCTCCGCCCATGGTCGCGCACAGCAGCCGGCACAGGGCGAGGCCCATGCCGGTGCCGGAATAGGGGCGCGTGAGCGAACGGTCCAGCGTTTCAAAGGGCTGAAACAGCTGGTTCAGCCGCTCGGGTGCGAAACCGATACCGGTGTCGCGCACGGCACATTCGATCTGTGCGCGCCCGCCCTTGCTGCCGGCCAGGCGCAGGGATAGTTCCACACTGCCGCGCTCGGTGAATTTGATCGCGTTGTCCAGCAATTTGGCGAGCAACTGCTGCAGGCGGCGGCTGTCGCCGCACAGCGTCGACGGCACATCCGGCGCGGTGTCGAGCCGGTAGGCAAGCCGCTTTTCGGCCGCCTTGGCGGCGAACCGGGCGTGCAGTTCGGCAACCACGGCGCGTGGGTCGAAAGGCGCATGGTCCAGCTGCACGCGGCCGCCGTCGAGGTTCGTATAGTCGAGTATGTCGCTCACGATGGCCAGCAGGGTTTCGCCGCTGGTTTTGATGGCCGCCACGTAATTGCGCTGTTCGGGGCCGAGCGGGCTGGCTTCGAGCAACTCCGCCATGCCC
>JAEUNN010000079.1 GCA_016791085.1 Rhodocyclaceae bacterium
CCGGGCTGGGCACCGTATGCAGCGCGCTGGTGGAAATTTTGCAGCGCTGCCTGAGCTGGCGATCCGCCGGCCTGCGCCTGATGGTGCAGGCTTATTACCGCGAGGTGCTGCAACCGCAACTGGCCGTACAGGCCGAAGACCCGTGCAAGCTCTGTGTGGACGCGCTCACGCGCAATGTGCTGGCCGGCCACGTCATGCAGATCGAAGGCGGATCGCGCCTGGCAAACTGGGTGCGCAGCCGCATGCTGCCGCCCGACGACCTCGACACCGCACAATTTCTGAAGCGCCTGCCCGACACGCCGGTATTCGCCCTGCTGAAGAACAGCGCGGCCTACAAAACCTTGCAGCAGGAATTGCAGAATGACGAGGCGGCCGCAAAAGCCCTGCTCGAACGGCTGGCCAACCGCTACGACCAGTTCGGCGAAGCCGCCAGCGCCTATTTCAAAAGCCGGGCGCGCATGCTGTCCATGCTGGTGGGAATCGCGCTGGCGCTGGTCTGCAACATCAACGCCATGCGTATTTTCGACACCTTCCTGAAAAACCCCGATCTGGCTGCGCGCATGCAGGAACAGGCCGAGTCCATCCGCGCCGCGGCGGATGCGCAGGCCGCACGCGCCGCGGCGCAGGCCGGCACGGCCGCGGATGCCGAAACCTTGCGCGAAATGCAGGGAGAACTCGTGCAGGCAAAACAGACGCTGGACGCCTACCGCAGCCTGGGCCTGCCCATAGGCTGGGATTTTTATCCGAATTGCCACGCCGCCTCGCAGGATCCGAAATGCCTGCGCCTGCCGCCGCAGCCGGCGACTGACACAAGCGCGGCCGGCGCCGCGCGCAAACTGTCCGACCAGCGCGTGATTGGCGCACTGCGCGCGAGACTGGACGTTCTGGGCATCGATGCCGGCCTGTTCGGCAACATCGCACGCACGGCCGGGCGCGATCCGCAAGGCATGGTCGCCTGGCTGCTGGTACTGCTGCTGTCCGGCGGGCTGATAGGCCTGGGCGGACCGTTCTGGTTCAGCGTGGTATCGCGGCTGTCGCCGCTCAAGGGGCAGGCCGCGGCAATGTCCCAGGCCGCCGCGTCTACGCCGGAACAGGTGCGGGCCGCAGCCATCGACAGCGCGGCAAGCCAGCTGGCGCCGGTTCGGGCCGCGGCACCCGCCGCCGTACCGGGCGCAGACGCCGGCGCAGCGGCCCCCACGCCCAAACGCCCCTGGGACGACAAGGAGTGGTAAGCGCGCGAAGCTACCCGTGCCCACCGTCCACACTATGCAAATCCTGAGCCGGCCGGGCCGGAACCGCACGGCAGGGGGCCAAGTGCAAAAGCCGCACGGGCGATATGCCCAAACCGGCCGCAAGCGCCCTCATGTATGCCCGGGCAGCGTCCGGCACCGAATATTGGCCAGTTTCGTCCTTACCTGACACCGAAAGGACCACGATGCCCGCCGATCTCGACACCCGCCTGTCCGAACATTTCCGGCTGGGCGAATTTCTGCGTTCCGACACCGCCGAACGCAAGCCCGAATGGGTGGAAGCGCAATACAACCCGGCGGAAAGCGTGATCGGCTGCCTGAGCTTCATGGTCGCCACCGCGCTGGAACCCATACGCAGCACCTTCGCCTACCCCATGCGCATCAGTTCCGGCTACCGCTCGCCGCCGGTCAATGCGGCCGTGGGCGGTTCGGCGACCTCGCAACACCTGCTTGGCCAGGCGGCGGATTGCCAGATCGACGACGGCTTCCTCAGTGCGTCCGACTTTGAACCTCTGCGCACGCGCATACGCGAGCGCATACACGATCGCACCGGCCGCAAGCCGCGCGACGACCTGAACGCGAATTTCTACCTGTTCGCCTATGTCGTGCTGCGCATCGACGATTTCGGCATAGACCAGGTCATACACGAATAC
>JAEUNN010000087.1 GCA_016791085.1 Rhodocyclaceae bacterium
CTGTCCGGCAGCGACATCACCATGGTGCCGGGCGGGCTTACCCGCGTGGCGCTGCGCGAAGGTTCGCTGGTGGTCAATTCCTCGCAGGGTGGCGGGACCAAGGATACCTGGGTTTTGGAGGCCTGAAATGTTAAGCCGCACTGCGGATCATTGTTACTGGATGGCGCGCTATACCGAGCGCGCCGAGAACACCGCGCGCATGCTCGACGTGAATATGCGCTTGTCCCTGTTGCCTCAGCCCGACGACCGGCGCCGGCAAACCTGGATGGTGCCGCTGTCCATCAGCGGGCTGGCGGACAGTTATTTCGAGCGCTACAAGGAAGTCACGCCCGAGCGGGTACTGGAATTCATGGTGTTCGACGCGAGCAATTCGTCGTCCATCTATTCCTGCCTGCGCGGTGCGCGCGAAAACGCGCATGCCGTGCGCGGCACGCTCACCTCGGAATTGTGGGAAACGCAAAATTCGACCTGGCTCGACATGCGCGACTACCAGCGCGAGCGTTTCGTCGAGGGCGGCATAGGCGAGTTTTTCGAGTGGGTGAAATTCCGCTCGCACCTGTCGCGCGGGGTAACCGTGGCCACCATGCTGCGCGAAGAGCCGTTCAATTTCGTGCGCCTGGGCACGTTTCTGGAACGCGCCGACAACACCGCGCGCCTGCTCGACGTGAAGTACGAATTGCTCAGCGTGAGCCAGCCCGACGCGGCGTCCGACTTTTACCAGTGGAGCTTTTTGCTGCGCTCGGTATCGGCCTTTGAAGCTTACCGCAAGGCCTACAGCGACCAGATCACGCCGCGCCGGGTGGCCGAATTGCTCATCCTCAACGAGAAAATGCCGCGCTCGCTGTGCCACTGCATGACCGAGGTGTATTCCAACCTGGTCGCCGTGCGGAACGCCAGTTCAGCCGAAACCGAAAGGCGCTCGGGCGAACTTGCCAGCGCCTTGCGCTTCGGCAATCTCGAGGACATTTTCGAACTCGGGCTGCACAACTACCTGACGCGTTTCGTCGAGCGCGTGGCGGAACTGAGCGGCCGCATCGCCAACGACTTCCTGGTGCCGGTCGGCAGCCACGAAGTCGCGCCCGTCGCGGGCAAAGTAGAGTAATCCCAGGCGGCCGCGCGAGCGCGCGGCCGCTACCTGTCCATCACGCGCGAGCGCGCGGCTTGCGCTTCCCGACCTGCACGAATCCCACCTGCGCGCGCCCCGCGGCGCCGCCGGCAGGGGCTCAACCCGTCCCGGAATTTGCCGTTAGCTTTGCTGGCGGCGCGCAGGGGCGTGCCGCATCGGCTATGGACGGGCTTCCGAATGTTCTTGAAATTGTCGCAAGCCGCGCTGGCAACGCTTTGCGTGCTGGGCGGATTCCAGTTTCCTGCCGCCGTGGCGGCAGATTCCCAGGTCTATCATTTTTCTCCGGTCAATCAGTACGGCATCAACCTGACTGCCGCCTACTGGAATCCGATCATCAATTATGTGACCGAAAAGAGCGGCGTCAAACTGGTCCTGAAAATCGGCCGCACCTCGGCCGATACGACCTCTTACGTGCTTGCCAACGAGGTCGAATTCGTATTCACGAATCACCTGTTCAGCCCTGAGCGCGAACAGTTGGGCTGGAAAGTATTCGGCCGCCGCGACACGCCGCCCGTGCACGGGCAAATTATCGTCGCCGACGATTCCCCCGTGAAAAAGCTGCAGGAACTGACCGGCCATGACGTGGCGTTTCCCGGTCCCGAAGCGCTGATTGCCTACAAGTTTCCGTATGCCCACCTGCTGTCCCAGGGCGTGGACGTGAAAGTCGTGTTCGGCGGCAATCAGGACGGTGCGCTGGCGCAACTTTATAGCGGCAAGGTCAAGGCGGTCGGTGGCAATTCCCAGTTGCTGGAAGGCTACGCCAAGCGCGAGAGCAAGAAATACCGGGTGCTGTGGAGTTCCGAGCCGCTTTACGATCTGGCGCTCATGGCTTCGTCCAACGTGCCGGAGCGCGACCGCAAGGCGGTGGCCGATGCCTTCCTGGGCATGGCCAAAGATGCGCGCGGGCGCGAAGTGCTATCCACCGCCAGCGCCGCCGTGGGCTTGCCGGTGACTACGGCATTCATCCCGTCCTCCGGCACCGAATACGGCGCCTACCGCAAGTTCTACCAGTCCGCGCCAACCAACCTGCGCTGAGCCCTCATCCATGCGCGTGGCCCGACCGCTACTCGGACTGCTGCCGAAGTCACTCGTCGCGCGCGTCTACGCGCTCTATTCGGTAACCTTGCTGTCCTTCGTGGGCTGCGGGCTGGCGCTGTTCTATCACTACCAGTTCGTACAGGCCATCGAAGACGTGCAGGTGGCCGCCAGCACGCTGTCGGAAGTCGTCGCGCAAACGGTATCGGACAGCGCGGTGATCGGCGACTACGACACCGTCAAGCGCACGCTGGAAAAAGCCATGTTCGGCTCGCGCTTCGAATCGGCCGCCTTCATCGATCTGCGCGGCGGCTCGGTGCGCGTGGTGCGCGAGTCCCAGGCCGTGGTGGTGCCGCCGGAATGGCTTACCGAGCGCATCGCGGCGCAGCTGTACGACGTGAACCGCAACATTTCGGTGGGCGGCCGCGATTACGGCATCCTGCGGCTCAAATTCGCGGCCGACCTGGTCGCGGCCGACCTGTGGGTGCTGCTGCGCGCCTCGCTGGTGGGCGCACTGGCAAGCATGATAGGCGGCCTGATCCTGATCCGCATTCCGCTTGCGCGCTGGCTGGGCAATCTGGACCGCCTGCGCCAGTACGAGAGCGAAATCGAATCCGGCACCATAGACGTGAAACAGGTGCTGGCCGACGATGCGCCGATAGAAATCCGCCGCACGTTTGAAATGTTCAACCGCGCCGCGACCAATCTGCAGCAGGAGCGCGAGCAGGCGGCCGTCACGCTGGCGGCGATCGCCGACGGCGTGCTCACCACCGATTGCGACGGCCGGGTGGTGTATGCCAATCCGGCCGCCACCCGCATATTCGGCGAATCCGCCGACCAGCTGCACGGGCGCGACGTGCGCAGCCTGCTGCCGGTTACCGGCGGCGGCGAGCAGGAGCGGCTGCCGCTCGCCGAGTGGAACGCGCTGCGCGTGGACCTGCGCACCGAAGGCGCCTCGCGCATGGTGCTGGATACCTCGCTGTCGCCGATATTCGCGCGCGACGGGCATTTGGCCGGCTTCGTGCTGGCCTGCCGCGACATCACCAAATCCTTCCAGCTCGAAGAGCAACTGCGCGTTCAGCTGAACGCCCGCGAAACCGCCCTGAACGCTCTGCGCGACGTGTTGCGCGGTCTGCTGCCGGCGCATCAACTGGCCGGCGCGGGCGGCGACGACATCGAAGCGGTATCGCGCCTGATCGGCGATCTGGTACGCGAGCGCGAAAGCAGCCGCCGCGCGCTGGACAACCAGAAATTCGCGCTCGACCAGCATGCCATCGTGAGCGTGATGGATTGCGCCGGTCGCATCGTGTATGCCAATGACCGGTTTTCATACATCAGCGGCTATGCACGCGAAGAACTGCTGGGACGCGACCACCGCCTGCTGCGCTCGGGCGTGCACGCGCCGGAGTTCTACGAACAAATCTGGCAAATCATCACGCAGGGCCAGGTATGGCGCGGCGAACTGTGCGACCGCGCGAAAAACGGCAGCCTGCACTGGATGCGCGCAACCATCGTGCCGCTCCTGGGCGCCGATGGCCGGCCGGAACAGTACATCGCCATCCGCACCGACATTACCGCGCGCAAAGAAGCCGAACAGGCGCTGCAAAAGGCAAAAGAGACGGCGGAACTGGCGAACCGCGCCAAAAGCGACTTCCTGGCCAACATGAGCCACGAAATCCGCACGCCCATGAACGGCATCATAGGCATGACGGAACTGGTGCTGGATACCGAACTTTCCAGCGAACAGCGCGAGCACCTCGACGTGGTCAAATCCTCGGCCGAATCGCTGCTCACCGTCATCAACGACATACTCGACTTTTCGCGCATCGAAGCCGGCAAGCTGCACGTGGAAAGGGTGGATTTCGATTTTCACCGCACCCTGTCCGACACCCTGCGCGGACTGGCGATCAGCGCGCGCAGCAAAAATCTGGAATTGCTGTGCGACATCGAATCGCACCTGCCGCGGCGCGTGCGCGGCGACCCGACCCGCCTGCGCCAGATACTGGTCAATCTGGTCGGCAATGCATTGAAATTCACCGAGCACGGCGAAGTGCTGGTGCGCGCCAAACTGCTCGAAAAAGGCGCCGACCAGGTGGTGCTGCAAATATCCGTGGCGGACACCGGCATCGGCATTGCGCCCGACAAGCAGGAACAGATTTTCGATGCGTTCACGCAGGCCGACACCTCCACCACGCGCCGCTACGGCGGCACCGGACTGGGGCTCACGATCACGCGCAAGCTGGTGCAGCTCATGGGCGGGCAAATCTGGCTGGTAAGCCAGCCCGGGCAGGGCAGCACTTTCCACTTCACGCTGTGCCTGGGCTTCGATCCGCTTGCTGTGGGCATGCCGGTGGTGCCGGTCCAGCTCGCCGGACGCCATGTGCTGGTCGTCGATGACAATGCGGTCAATCGCGAAATACTGTGTGCGCGCCTCACCGAGTGGGGCATGCATCCGGCTGCCCATGCCACGCCGGCGGCCGCGCTGGAGGCCGTGCGTACGGGCGCGGACGTGTACGAATGCGCGCTGCTCGATGCGCTCATGCCGGACATGGACGGCTACCAGCTGGCCGAACAGTTGCATGCGCCCGAATTCGACGGCCGGCGGCCGCGCATCATCGTGCTGTCCTCGGCCGGTCCGGTACTCGATCCGCAGCGCGCGGCAGCGTCGGGCATCGCCGAGTCGCTGACCAAACCGATATCCACCGACGAATTGCTGGCGGCCCTGTGCCGCGCCTTCGCAGCCGGCGCGCCGGAAAGCCGTGCCGTCCAGCCTAGCGTAGCGGTGCCGGCGAACCGTAAAGCCGACCGGGCGCTCAAGGTGCTGCTCGTGGAAGATCACCCGATCAACCAGAAACTTGCACAAAGCCTGCTCGACAAATGGGGCCACCACACCACCCTGGCCGCCAACGGCCTGGAAGCTCTGGAGGCCTGGCGGGCCGGTCAGTTCGACGTGGTGCTCATGGACATGCAGATGCCGGTCATGAGCGGCATCGAATCCAGCATCGCGATACGCGACGAAGAAGCGCACGGCGGACGGCCGCGCCTGCCCATCATCGCCATGACCGCCAATGCCATGGAGAGCGACCGCCAGGCCTGTCTTGCCGCCGGCATGGACGACTACCTGTCCAAACCGATCAACGCCGCCGAACTGAAAGCACGACTGGATCGCCTGGGGGCGGCCAAATCGGGCATCGCGATCAGCAATTTCGACTATGCACAGGCCCTCGCAAGCCAGGTGGACGCGGAAATACTCGAAGTCATCGCGGATGCCTTCCTGGACGCCTACCCGGCCGACATCGAACAGTTGCGCAATGCGGTCGCGACCAGGAACCGGGAGGTCGTCATGCGCTCGGCGCACACGCTCAAAGGCATACTGGGCCAATTCGAAGCCGCTCCGGCGGTAGCCATCGCACGCGACATCGAAGCCCGCGCGCGTGCCGGCGAAATCGACCTCACGTTCGAAGTCGACCGCCTGGAAGGCGAAATCGAGCGCTTGGCCGGCAGCCTTGAACCTTACCGGAACGCCACGCTGGTACATACGGGCTGAAAGCCCTCGCTCAGCACCCCGGCAAATCCCTGCGCGCTTGCCCGGCAACCAGACTGTCTGTTTCGCCCCCCCGGCCCCGGGCGGCTCAGGCCGGGGACGGCCGCCGTGGCGCGGCGCCGGTCTGGCGCTGGCTGTCGGCGTATTCCAGTTCGTCGCACAGGCGCAGGAACAGTTCCAGGCGCCGCGGCGTAATGCGCCCCGCGGCCAGCGCGACGCGGATCGCGCAATCCGGCTCGCTGCGGTGGCTGCAGTCGCGGAAGCGGCAGGCGCCGGCGTGCGGACGGAATTCCCGGAATGCCGCCTCCAGTTCGCTGCGCTGCAAGTGCGCCAGGCCGAAACTTTGCAGGCCCGGGCTGTCTATGAGCGCGCTGCTTTCGTCCAGCCGGTACAGCGTGGTGTGCGTGGTGGTATGGCGCCCGCTTGCCAGGGCGCGCGAAATTTCCGCCGTGGCGGCGCGCGCACCCGGTACCAGCGCATTCACGAGCGTGGATTTGCCCATGCCCGACTGCCCCACCAGCACCGCCACCTGGCCTACGATGGCCGCGCGCAGGGGCGCCACGTCGCGGCGCGCGCATAGCTCGGTGACGCGGTAACCCAGGGCCTGGTATTCCTGCAAATGGGCGCGCGCGGCATCCAGCCGGTCGGCAAGATCCACCTTGTTCAATACGATCAGGGTATCCAGGCCACCGGCTTCCGCGGCCATGAGCGTGCGTGCCAGCAGGTCGTCGCTGAACGGCGGATCGGTCGCGACCACTGCGATCACCAGGGTCGCGTTGGCGGCGATCAGTTTCTGCCGGAATGCATCGCTGCGGTAGAGCAGGGTGTGGCGCTCGAACAGTTCCACGATGCGGCCCTGGCCGGTGCCGGCGGCTTCCACGCCGACCAGATCGCCGCAGGCATATTCGCTGCGCTTGGCGCGCGGAAAGCAGGTCAGGCTGCGGTCAGCGCAATCGACCACATAGTGGCGGCCGTGCGCCGCCACGATGCGCCCCTTCAACGGAACACTCAAAGCTGTTGCAGCGCCTCTATCCTGGCCGCGCAAATGAAGTCGTTGCGGGACAGGCCGCCCACCGAATGGGTCGAATACGCAACCGTTACGCGCGCGTAGCTAACGCTCAGGTCGGGATGGTGATTTTGTGCCTGCGCCATCCATGCCACCGCATTCACGAAGGCCATGGTGGCGTTGAAATCCGGGAAGCGGAATTCGCGGCACAGTTTGCCGCCGGTAATTTGCCAGCCCGGCAGGTCGGCCAGCCAGAGCTCGCACTGTGCGGCATCGACACGCTCACCGGGACCGGATAATTCGCGGCAGTGTTCCGCCGCCAGCGATGCAAGCGCCATGGCCGATCTCACTTGAATTTGTAGTATTGCTGATTCAGGTAGGCGGCGACCGCCTGTTCCTCGTCGTCCAGCAAACCTGCGCCGGATTGCGAACTGCACAGCGCGACGCGCTGGCGCAGGCCGGCCATGTCCTTGACGATGCGGTTCTTGCGCGTATAGACCGACGAACCGTCGCCGCCGAAATTGCCGACATGGCAGCCCACGCACTTCTGCTCGTGCAATTTGGCCACCGCGGCGGCATCCATCTTGTCTGCGAGCGCGGCCTGTGCGGCCGTCGCAAACCCGGCGGCGGCCAATATGGCTGCAAGTCGTTTCATGAGTGGGCTGCTCCTGGTGAAAGCCGCGCGACACGTAGCGCAGCCGGCGGGTGCGAATCGTAGAACGCCGAATACAGCGGATCGGGCGTGAGCGTCGAAGCATTGTCGCGGTACAGCTTGACCAGCGCCGCGACCAGCGCGCGCGCGCTGGCATTGGACGCCGCGAATGCGTCGGCTTCGTACTCGTTGCGGCGCGACAGCGCCGACATGAGCGGCGTGACCGGAAACAGGAAGGCCGGCAGTACCAGCGAAAATAGCGCCAGGGCCGGCGCCGTGCCCTGAACCTGCATGCCCAGGCCCTGGAAAAACCAGGGCTCGTGCATGAACTGGCCGAGCAGCCACAGCAGGCCCAGGCTCATGGCGCCCATCACCAGCATGCCCTTCATGATGTGGTGATGGCGGAAATGCCCCAGTTCGTGCGCCAGCACGGCTTCGATTTCGTCGGCCTGCAATTTGTCCAGCAAGGTGTCGAAAAACACGATGCGCTTGGCCGCGCCGAAACCCGTGAAATAGGCATTGCCGTGCGCCGAGCGGCGCGAGCCGTCGATCACGAACAGGCCGCTCACGCGAAACCCGCAGCGCGCCAGCAGCGCTTCGATGCGGGCCCGCAATTCGGCGTTTTCGAGCGGCGAAAACTTGTTGAAAAGCGGCGCGATCAACACCGGATAGACCACCTGGGCCAGTACCGTGAACCCTATCCAGAGCACCCACACGTAGAGCCACCACCAGTTGCCCATGACATCCATGAGCCACAGCACGGCCAACAGCAGGGGCGCGCCTATCACCACCGTGAGCAGCATGCCCTTGGCCAGATCCGCCATGAACAGCGCCGGCGTCATGCGGTTGAAACCGAAGCGCTGTTCCAGCACGAAGGTGCGGTAAATGCCGAAAGGCAGGTCGATGGCTGCGCCGGCCAGCCCGACCAGCCCGAAAAACGCCAGACCGTGCGCATAGCTCTCGGGCGCGAAAAATTTGGCCGCCAGGTCGTACAGCAACTGCAGGCCGCCGCCGAGCGTGAGCAGCAGCGAAAACAGCGCCGTAACCACCACGTCGGCGATGGATAGGCGTACCCGCGCGGCGGTGTAATCGGCGGCGCGGCGGTGGGCTTCCGGCGTGATGGTGGCGGCGAAGGCGGGCGGCACGCGATCGCGGTGCTTCTGCACGTGGTGCGCGTGGCGCAGCGCCAGCCACAGGCGCAGGCCGGTCGCGAGGAATAGCGCGCCGACCCAGACTGCGGCAAACAAGGATGCGGAATTCTGATCCATGGACGACCTGTATGCGAGATTGCCGGGGACTGCGGACACCGGCCCGCGGCACCAGGGCCGGCACCCCGGCGGCCGCCCTGCAAGCACCAAAGTGGCGCATTTGTGCCACAATTCAAGGTTTTCCGGGCCGACTTAATTATGGCACAGGACCAGAACAACCTAGTCTGGGTGGACATGGAAATGACCGGCCTGGTGCCGGAACGCGACCGCGTGATCGAAATCGCCGTGGTCGTGACCGATGCGCAATTGCAGGTGCTGGCCGAAGGCCCCGTGATTGCCGTGCATCAGGACGATGCCACGCTGGCCACCATGGACGAGTGGAACCGCAACACCCATGGCCGTTCCGGCCTTACCGAGCGGGTGCGTGCCAGCACCGTGGACGAAGCGGCGGCCAGCGCCTGCCTGCTGGAATTCCTGTCCGCCTGGGTGCCGGCGCGCACCAGCCCCATGTGCGGCAACTCCATCTGCCAGGACCGGCGCTTCATGGCGCGCTGGATGCCCACGCTGGAAGACTGGTTCCACTATCGCAACCTCGACGTGAGCACGCTCAAGGAACTGTGCCGGCGCTGGCGCCCGGACATTGCGCGCGGCGTCGTCAAGGCGGGCAAGCACACGGCGCTCGCGGACATACACGAATCCATCGCCGAATTGCGCCATTACCGCGACAATTTCCTGCGCCTCGCCTGAAACCTGCCTGGCGCGGGCGCAATACCAAGTTTGAGCAGACGAACCACCGGGCCTTTCCATGTTGCGCATCGCCATCGCCCAGATCAATTGCGTAGTCGGCGACATCGCCGGCAACCTGGCCCGCATACGTGCCGCGGCCGAGGCAGCGCGCGCCGAGGGCGCGCATCTGCTGCTCACGCCGGAACTTGCGCTGACCGGCTATCCGCCCGAAGACCTGCTGTTGCGGCCGGATTTTTTGCGCGCCTGTGAGTCGCACCTGCATGAACTGGCGCGCTCCGTGCAGGGCATACAGGTGCTGGTCGGGCATCCGCAGGCCGAGGCGGGGCAAACCTACAACTGCGCCTCGCTGATCGCAGACGGCGCGGTAATCGCCACCTACCGCAAATACCGCCTGCCCAATTACGAAGTGTTCGATGAAGAGCGCTATTTCGCGCCCGGGTCCGAACCCTGCGTGGTCGATGTGCATGGCGTGCGTGTGGGCGTGCTGGTATGTGCCGACGTATGGGAGCCGGGCGCGGCCGAAGCCGCCGAAAATGCCGGGGCCGAACTGCTGGCCGTGCTGAATGCTTCGCCCTACCACATGGACAAACTGGCCGCCCGCTACGACGTATTGCGCGAGCGCATAGGGCGCACCGGCCTGCCCGTGGTGTATGCAAACCTGGTTGGCGGGCAGGACGAACTGGTGTTCGACGGCGCTTCTTTCGGTCTGCGCCGCGACGGCAGGCTGGCGTTTCAGGCGCCGGCTTTCCGTGAGTGCGTATTTACCGCGGTGTATGCCGACGGCGACCTGCAGCCCGGCGCCTGTGCGCCGGCGCGCGCGCTGGAAGCCGACGTGTACGACGCGCTGTGCCTGGGCGTGCGCGACTACCTGGGCAAGAACGGCTTTCCGGGCGGCATCATAGGCTTGTCGGGCGGCATCGATTCGGCGCTCACCGTGGCGATTGCCGTCGACGCCCTGGGCGCGGAGCGCGTGCGTGCCGTCATGATGCCTTCGCCCTATACCGCGCAAATGAGTCTGGACGATTCGCGCGACATGGCGGTGCGCCTGGGCGTGCGCTACGACGAAATCGGCATAGAACCGGCCATGCGCACTTTCGACGCCATGCTGGCGCCGCAATTTGCCGGGCTGGCGGCCGACACCACCGAAGAAAACCTGCAGTCGCGCATACGCGGCGTGCTGCTCATGGCGCTATCCAACAAAACCGGCTCCATCGTGCTCACCACCGGCAACAAGAGCGAAATGGCCACCGGCTACGCCACCCTGTACGGCGATATGGCGGGCGGCTTTGCCGTGATCAAGGACATTTTCAAAACTTTTGTGTACCGTCTGGCCAATTACCGCAACAGCATCGAGCCGGTGATACCCGAAAACATCATCGTGCGGCCGCCCTCGGCGGAATTGAAGCCGGGTCAGGTGGATCAGGACACCTTGCCGCCTTACGAAGTGCTGGACGCGATTATCGAAGCCTATATGGAGTGCGACGAAAGTCCGCGCGACATCGTTGCGCGTGGCTACGATGCCGCCACCGTGCTGCGCGTGGTACGCATGCTGAAACGTAACGAATACAAGCGCCGCCAGGCGCCGCCGGGCGTGCGCGTGACGCGGCGCGGCTTCGGCAAGGACTGGCGCTACCCGATTACCAACCGATACACCGATACGCAGTAACCACGCTGCGGTGCATCAAGCAAACCCAAAGGAGGATGTCACATGCAGAAAATCGAAGCGATCATCAAGCCGTTCAAGCTCGACGAAGTGCGCGAAGCGCTGTCCGAACTGGGCGTGACCGGCCTTACCGTTACCGAGGTGAAGGGCTTCGGGCGCCAGAAGGGCCACACCGAACTGTACCGCGGCGCCGAATACGTGGTCGATTTTCTGCCCAAAATCAAGGTCGAGGTGGTGGTCGCGGATACCGCCGTGGATAGCATCCTGGATGCCATCATCCGCGTTGCGCGTACCGGCAAGATAGGCGACGGCAAAATATTCGTGATGCCGGTGGG
>JAEUNN010000120.1 GCA_016791085.1 Rhodocyclaceae bacterium
CAGGCCGGCCGCATGAAAAGCCGCGGCCGCCTGTGGGTGCTGTTACCGGTGGGCAGAGCGCAAGGTCAGGAAGGCAAATGAGCGCGGCCGGGCTGGCTGCGGCCGCGCGCCCGGCGGCCGCCCGGTGTGCTCATAGAGCCAGCCGGAAGCTTGCGACGGCTTCGGGCGCCAGCACATAGGTTTCGCCGGTCTGGGCGTAATGTTCGGTGATGCGCGGCGAATTGCCGTCATTCACGTAGGTGCCGTTGGTCGAACTTTCGTCGCGCAACACCCAGCGCCCGTTGCGCTGCCCTATCCATACGTGCTGTTTCGACACCATGTGATGCGCAACCACGATGTTGGCCAGGTTGGCGTCGCGGCCTAACCAGGCGCCCGCGGCCGGCACGCGCAATTTCTGGCCCGCCAGGGGCCCGCTCAAAAACAGCAGATCGACGGATTTCGCGGTGGATAGCACGGTGGCGTCGTCGGCTTTGGCGGCCGGCCCCGGTTTCGCCGCGGCCGGCGGCTGCGGCGCGCCCGTCTGGACCGCGCGCGGCGCGGCGGCTGCGGCCGGACGCTTGTGCTTGCGCGCCGCGAAAATGCCGCCGCCCAGCAGCAAGGTGGCGACCAGTGCGCCGCCGCCCATCAGATAGAGCGAATTGCTTTCCTTGGGCTTTTCGTCGCCGGACATGATGTGTTCCTGAGCCTCGGCGACCAGCTTGCGGGCTTCGCTGTGGGTGGGCGCCAACACCAGAAGTTCTTCGAAGTGCTTTTTGGCGAGCGTATACCGGGCGCCCCAGAAATCGTTGAGCCCGGCCGCCCAGGCGCGGTCCACCAGTCCTTCGGTGTTGCTGGTGCCGGCTTGCGACAGATATTCGCGCGCGGTATTGGAGGGCACGATGAAATTGAAGCCCTGCACCTCCTGCCCATTTACCGTGTCGCCGCGAAACGTGAGCATGCCTATCACTTCGGCGTTCTGGTTCAACACCGGGCCGCCGGAATTGCCGTGCGTGGCGCTGGTGCTGGTCTGCAGCACGGGAATGCCGTCTACGGTGGTTTTGATGGCGGAAATCGCGCCGTCGTTGGTGGTCGGCTCGACCGACGAGCGCGCATCCAGCACGTCGGAATCGGCGGCCCCCGGATAGCCCATCACGTACACGCGGTCGCCAACTTTCATTTTGGACGAGTCGCCCAGGCGCAAGGTCGGCGCGTTCTTGATTTCGACCTTGATGATGGCCACGTCCTTGCCCATCAGCGTGTCGCCCTTGGCGCCGATCGGCGCGCCGTAGGCCTTGATTTCGTACGGCAGCATGGAGCCGTCCTGGAACAGCACGCGATTCAGGCGCTGCGTGACCTTCAGTTGCGCGCCGTTCTGGTCGGCCCAGTTCAGGGCTTTTTTCGCGTTTTCTTCGGTCAGGGCCATGTTGTTGTTCTTGAGCACGATGCGCACGAACTGGCGGATCATGGCTTTCTTCGCTTCTTCCTCGCCGGCCTTGATGTCCTCCACGACGTGCGCGTTGGTCATGATGTAGCCGTCGGGAGAAATGAAAAACCCGGAGCCCGTACCGGCCTGTCCGACCGGAACTTTGGTGCCGTCCTTAAGTTCCACGACGCCCTTGTAGCCCGCCACGATGCGCACGACGGCCGGCTTGGCCTGCATGTGCACGCGATAGGTGGGGGTGATTTCGGTTGCAGCCTGGGCGCTCGCCACGGCAAGGCTCAGGGTGAACAGCAAAATCCATGTCAGTCGCCGGCTGAAGCACATCTGAACGTCCTCGTGAAATTGCATGGCCAGGGGCGGACGGCCGCGCGGCGGCCACTTCGGGTCTGAATGATAGTCGACCTGTGCGGCCGCATGTTTGCGCCCCGCACTGCGCTGCGGGCGGCAATCAAACCATGCCGGCTGAATGGCGTTTGGAAGCGCGCCGTGCCGGGCCGTGCCGATTGCGTGCGCCGCGGCCGGCCAGTTTGCGCCAAACTAGCGAGCTTTACGCGCCCGCCGCGGCGCAACCTGGAGGATGCACCATCATGAGTGAACTGCTTGCGGCCATTACCGTGGAAACCGCGCCCGATCCCCGCCATGCCGTGATCTGGCTGCACGGCCTGGGCGCCGACGGCTCGGATTTCGAGCCCATAGTCCCGGAATTCCGTCTGCCGCCTGGACTAGGCATACGCTTCATTTTTCCGCACGCACCCATGATGGCCGTTACCTGCAATTACGGCTACGTGATGCGGGCCTGGTACGACATACGCAATATCGACGGCATAGAGCGCGAGGTGGACGAAGCCGGCATACTCGCTTCGCGCAGTGCCGTAAGGCGACTGATCGCGCAGCAGAACGCGCAAGGCATCGCCAGCGCGAATATCGTGCTGGCGGGCTTTTCGCAGGGCGGTGCGATGGCCTATACGTGCGGACTGACCCACCCCGAGCGCCTGGCCGGCATCGTCGCCCTGTCGGCCTATGTGCCGGCGCCGGCCGTGCTCGCGGCGGAGTTCGACAAGGCCAACGCGGACACGCCGATATTTGCGGCCCACGGCATCGACGATCCGGTGGTGCCCATAGAACTCGGGATGGCAGCGGTGGAACAGGTGGCCGGCCTGCGGTCGCGTCCGGAATGGCACAACTATCGCATGCCGCACTCGGTGTGCGCGCAGGAAATTGCCGATCTGGGCGCCTGGTTCGCGGCGCGTTTTCAGTAAGTTTGCGCGACGATGCGAAAGCGCAGCGCCAGTTCGTCTTCCACGCGCAAGGCGCCGCCCAGCACGGCGAACGGCGTGATGCCGAAGTCGCTCTGGCGCAGCACGAATTCGCCGCTTGCGCCTTGCCCGTCCGGCAGTTCGTGCAATTGCACGGCCACGCGATAGGTGTGTTCGGCGCCATTGAGGCGTATCGCCAAATCCCAGCTGCCGTCGCCCGCGGGCGCGCGCCTGGCCTGCAAAAAAACGCGCGGGTGGCGGGCCGCGTCCAGCACCTTTTCGAGCATGTTGCGGCGCGTCCCGGCGATCGCGGATTCGGCCACGACCGGGTCCAGTCCGGCTTCTGCGCGCAGCGCGGGTTCGTCCACGCTCATCTGTTCGAGGTCCAGATACAGGTCCGCGCGGCCGGCATCCGGCGCGATGCGGCCGGCGAGCTTGTGGCTAGCCACGATATGGTCATGGCCCAGGCGCGCCAGCGCGCCGCCGCGCCTGACCGTCACGGCGACGAGCGAGCGGGTTTCGTCTATGCGCAGCACGCGCGCGCCGCGC
>JAEUNN010000124.1 GCA_016791085.1 Rhodocyclaceae bacterium
AGAACCGAATCCCGGGCTTGCGCCCACCGGTTGCAGGGATAGACCGGCTTTGAACGGCCGCGCGCGGGGCGCGGTACGACTACTGCAACTTTCCGGAGCGGGCCACGGGGTCCGCTCTGGAAAGCCCCCGCAAGGGGGCGATCGGGTTCTTACGGAAATCGCGTCAGCGGCGACCGGCGCGCTGCAGGGCCGGCTGGCGGCGCTGCGGCCTTCCGGCCACATCCCGGGCGATTGCAAGCATCGCGCACAGGACGGGAATGACGAACGGCTTGCCGGAATGCTGCAACGAGGCCAGCGCGAACGCGATGATCAGGGAAAACACGGCGAGACGGGCAATACGAAGTGCCGACATGGTGCATCTCCTCTCTGTGGGAAGGGAAACACCATGTCGGCACGGAGGCACACCCTTAGCGGGGAACATGGAGTTCCCCGTTAGGGTGAATACAGCGACTGAATCCCGGGCTTGCGCCCACCGGTTGCAGGGATTGACCGGCTTTGAACGGCCGTGCGCAAGGCACGGAACAATTACCGAAATGCTAGCACATGGATTTCGCCAGCACACTGCCGGTGACGTGGTTCTCCAGCGCAAACAGCCGTCCGTTCGCAACCAGTTCCGGATCGAAACAGCGCTCATACAGGCGCTGCCGGAGTTCCGGCGGCCAGAGGACAGCGCGACGTTCAAGTTTGCGTATTAGCGCACGCCGGAACCGTCGGAGCAGTAACGACCAAGCTGTTCCGGGCTTTGCCTTGCCAAACGCGATTGATATATGGCTTGATATATATCACCGGCCGGTATATTCTTCGATACATCCCTCGATATGGAGCGGCACCATGGCGCAAACCGCCAAAGTATTCACGACAGGCCGCAGCCAGGCTGTGCGCTTGCCCCTCGAATTCCGCTTTGAGGAAAAAGAGGTCTACATCCGCCGCGATGCGGTCACGGGAGACGTAATTCTGTCCCGGCGCCCGGACTCATGGGAGGGCTTGTTCGCGCTCGACGCGGCGGCCGAGGTGCCGGCCGACTTCATGAGCGAGGCCGATCGCAACCAGGGCGAGCACGCCGCCGACCCGTTCGGGGACATGCCGGTATGACGACGTATCTGCTCGACACGAACATCGCGAGCCACGTCATCAAGGGCGACATTCCGCGCGTGCGCGACCGCCTTGTCGCGCTTCCGATGCACTGCGTCGCCGTATCGGTGGTTACGCAAGCTGAATTGCTGTACGGCGTCGCCAAACGTGGCCATCCGCCAGGGCTAACGGCCAAGGTGCGCGAGTTTCTCGCGCGCGTGAACGTCCTGCCCTGGACGACCGAGGCAGCCGAGGCTTACGGCGATCTGCGCGCCGCTTCCGAGGCCGGCGGCGTGACGCTTGCGCCGATGGATATGATGATCGCCGCGCAAGCCAAGGCCTTGGCGCTGGCCGCAGCGCGAGCGCAGGACCAGGCCATCCTGGTAACTCGCGACGGCGCTTTCTCACGCATGCGCGGGCCGACAGGATTGGTGATCGAAGACTGGACGAAGGACGTTCCGGCTTAGGCAGCGTGGCCCGCCCATGAGGAGGCGGACCGCGCCAGGCCGTCAGGTGGTGACGATTGCGGCTATTTTTCCCAGGTTTGGGCAGCCAGCAAGCTGCCGGTAACGTGGTTCGCCAGCGCAAACAGCCGTCCGTTCGCAACCAGTTCCGGATCGAAACAGCGCTCATACAGGCGCCGCCCCAGTTCCGGCGGCAGCCCGAGGCGCATGCAGGCATTGTTCACACAGGCCTGCACGCTCGCGCCGGGGCAGCCGGAGTCGCGCCAGTCGCGATAAAACTTTCTCGCCAGGCCGGACAACAGCCGATACTTCGACTTCAAGCTCATGTCGATCTCCTTTGTCTGATTAACTGACTAACTGATTAACGAATCACGACCAGGTCGCCATAACGCGGTCCGGGCGTGAAATCGAGGGCATTGATCGCCGCAACGAAGCGATCCGTGAGGGTGACCACTTCGATGACGGTGCCATCGTCGCGGGTTTCATAATTGACCTTGCGGTCGCGGTCCTTGAACGTGTCGCCCTTCACCAGCAGGGTACTGCCGTCGCTGCCGGTGACGATGCCATTGACCTGGCCGCTGGCAAGCGCCAGGGCCAGATGCCACTCGCCCAGACGCCGCAAGGGCGCACGCGCGGCACGCACACCCCCGGAAAACCGGCGCGCGAATTGCGGCCACAAGGTTTGCGGCTGACAACGCTGCAGCTCGGCCGCCAGTTGCACCGGGTCCAGGCACAGCACGCGCAGCTTGGGCTCTTCGTCCTTGCCGCGGGGTACGACATATGGCTCGCCGGTCCAGAAGTCCGGCAGTGGCTCCACCCGGCCCGTGCCGGCCGCTTCGATCGCGGCCTGAACATCCGCTTGAGGCGTATCCGCGCGCCGCTTGATACCCAGCACCACGACCTGGCGGAACTGTTGCTCCGGTGCCAGAAACACCTGCACGCGCTCGAAATTCCGTGCGATGAGCGTGGCGAACTCCTTGTCCAGCGTCGTGTAAGGCACGATCAGCACCATCACGCCGCCAAACTGAAGCCACGCCACCGCGCGCCGGAAAAACTGCTTTTCCAGGCGATCGCTGGCACTTGCCCCCGACGTCCCGGCCTGATCGGCAACCGCATAGCCGTAAGGCGGGTTCAACCACAGCAAACCCTGGCTGCGCTGGGTGACGAACACGTCGGCCACGTCGCTATGCGCGGCCCGGTCGAGGACGGTTTTGGCGTGCCATGCGCGCTCGCTATCGACCTCTATGCCCCAGGCCGTAACCTGCGCGCCGCCGACGGCGAGATGCTGCTTCACCGAAGCCAGCGCGGCACCTTCGCCGCAGCAGGGGTCGATGATGTGCACTGCGGCGGCTTCGCTGTCGATGGCCGTCAGCACGCTTTGCAGCGTGCGTTCGTCGGTCGGGAAATACCCGCGCTTCACGAAATTCCGCGCCAGGCGCGGAAAGATCAATCCAGCATCGTGGTTCTGCATGACTTGCTCCTGAGTTAGGGAATGGAAAAAGGAAGCACCCGGCAGGACCGGGCGCATGGCATCAAAAATCGTGGTCGCGATAGAAAAACAGCCCGGCCTCCTCGCTGTATTCGATGAGCCGGGTGCTACCGGTAATGAGCGCGACGTCGCTCGGGAACGCGACCAGCGCGGTTTCGACGCGCAGGCGCCGCTGTTTCGCCGCGTGCTGCACGCCGAACAGCAAGCTCTCGACGCGCAGATCGAGGTCCACGTCGGCCGGACGCAAAGGTCCGACCGCCGGTACCGCCGCGGCCAGCATGCGCCAGTAGCGACACACGCCATTGCCGATGCAGGCGGCGGCTACGTGATGCTCTTCGAACAGATGATCGGATTTGACCGAGCGGGCAATGAACAGCGGCCCGCACGGCGACAGCGCGGCAAACAGTTCTTCGAGGGTATTGAAGCCCACGAAAACGGGACTGACGGATTGCAGCATGTTGCCTCCTTCGAGTAGAGAAAAGCGGCAGCACGCCCGCTGTGCGGGAGAGCCCCGCCAGGCTGGTGGAATTGACTGGATATGCACACCTGATCCCGGGCCTGCGCCCGCCGGTTGCAGGGATTGACCGGCTTTGAACGAGTGCGCAACCCGCGCACGGAGGGCCGGACGAACCGGCAGAAAATTCGAACGCAACGCGGTTCCCGCACGCTCCGCCGGAAGCGTCCGGGAACCCCGCGGGGTTCAGGCTGATACGAGGAGGTTCGACCTGCGCCTTCGACCGGCCGCGCACACTGACCCGCGGCCGGGGCATCCGCGCGCGAAGGCCGGGATGCCGGATGGAATGGCGCGCCGGCGTGGGCGCAAACGCTGCACTGCTTGCGGGGTCAGGCGCCCGAGGCTGTAAG
>JAEUNN010000127.1 GCA_016791085.1 Rhodocyclaceae bacterium
CAGGCGCGCAATTTCATGCGCGACCAGATGAATGTGGGCGATCTGGCATTTTTCTATCACTCGTCGTGTGCCGAGCCGGGCATCGCGGGGATAGTCAAGGTGGTCAGAAAAGCCTATCCGGACGCCACGCAATTCGATACGGCGTCGCATTATTTCGACGCCAAATCGACGCCGGAGGCGCCGCGCTGGCTCAATGTGGATGTGCAACTGGTGCAGAAAACCCCGCTGCTGCCGCTCGCGCGCCTGCGCGACGCGCCGGAACTGCAGGCGCTCCGGATACTTGCGCGCGGCAATCGCCTGTCCATCACGCCGGTCGATCCGGCGCACTGGACCTTCATTTGCGAGCGGCTGCTGGAGCTTGCTCCGGCGGTCTGATGCGCGGCTTCATCGTGCCGGTTTGGCGGCCACGCGTACGGCCGCCGTGGCGCTGATGTTGCCGCGCGCGTAGGCTTCGACGCGGGCTTCGATTTCGGCGGGGTCGTACAGGTAGTTCACCATCATGCCGAACGATTGTTGCAGGCCTTTCGGCGACCGGTCGGCGAGCGGGTTCAGGCGCTCGATGCGCGCGCCGTTGCCGAGGTGGAAGCGCGCCACCGGGTCCAGCGCTTCGCCGTCCGGCCGGGTGGACATGAGGTAACGTGCTGCAAGCCGCGTGAGCGGGCTGCGCAACAGGCGCGCGAGGCGGGTGTCGCCGGTCCATTCGGTGGTGCGCAGCAGCGCTGCGAGCGCGGCCGCGTCCAGCGCCGGGTAGGCATTCTGCAGGCGGCGCCATTCGCTGTCGGTGAATGCCGAAACAAGTTCCGTGGGCGCGCGGGCGAGCCAGCTGGAAAGCTGGGGTAGGGGCGACAGCGTGGCGAAATTCGCGAGCCGCGGAAATTCCCGCTGCAGATCGTCGATCACGCGCTTCAGCAGGAAATTGCCGAAACTCACGCCGCGCAGGCCGACCTGGGTGTTGGAGATGGAATAGAAAATCGCATGGTCGGCGCGCGTCGCGTCGAACACCGGCGCCTGTTCGTCGAGCAGCGCCTGCACGTCGTCGGCGAGCCGATTGACGAGCGCGACTTCCACGAATATGAGCGGCTCCTGCGGCATGCGCGGGTGGAAAAACGCATAGCAGCGGCGATCCGAGTCGAGGCGGTTGCGCAAATCCGTCCACGAGCGGATGGCGTGCACGGCCTCGTAGCGTATGAGCTTTTCCAGCAGCGCGGCGGGAGCGTTCCAGGTGATGCGCTGCAAGTCCAGAAAACCCACGTCGAACCAGGCCGACAGGCGCGCTTCGAGTTCGCGGTCCAGCGCCGCCAGTTCCGGTTCCTCGCCGGCCAGGCGCAACAGATCGGCACGCAGATCGACAAGAAATTTCACGCCCTGCGGCAGCGCCGTGAAATGCGTGAATATGCGCATGCGCGCCGAGCGCATGGCGGCCCGCAGCGCGCCTTCGGCCTGCCATTGACGCGGCGTGCCCTGCGCCTGCTGGTAGGCCGCGGCGGCGTCCGCGACGGCGCGCGGATCGGGTCCGAATTCGGCGCCTATCATGCGCAGGAAGGCGCGCTTGCCGTGCTCGTCCAGTTGCTGGTAGCTATGTCCCAGCTGCAGTGCGCGACTGCGTGCCGACACCTCACCGCCCACGCCGTCCGCACAATCGCGCAACTGCTTGCGCAGTTTCGCGCTTTCAGCACTGCTCAGCCCTTCGGCACGCGCGCGCCGCGCGCTCACCAACGCGCGCAGGCGCGCAAATGCTCCGTCGCTCATGGGCGGCCGCCGGCGTACAGTTTGAGCGCCGCGTAGATGGTGGCATTGACCGGCGCGGCGAAGCCGTGCTTGCGCGCCAGTTCGACCACCGCGCCGCACAGCCAGGGCGCTTCGAGCCGGTTGCCGTGTTCGAGGTCGTGCGCCATGGACGACTTCATGGTTTGCGGCAGCGCGTGACAGAATTCCATTTGTTCGTCTACGAAACTTTCCGGCACGTCCGCCCCTTCCGCGTGCGCCACCTGCCAGCTCTCCTGCATGATGGCGCGCAAGGTGGTGCGCGTGTCCGGGTCGCCCAGCACGCGGCCTATGGGCTGCCGCGTCAGACTGGTAATGCCGGACAAGCCGGTCAGGAACACGAATTTGCGCCAGATCAGGGCAGTGATGTCGCCGCTCGCGGCGCCGTCGAAGCCGGCGCGCTTGCACGCCGCATCGAGCGCCTGGGCGCGCGCGCTCAGGCTGCCGTCCAGTTCGCCGAAGCGCAGCCGCGCCATGGTGCCGTTATGGGCGATCAATCCGGGCGCGCCGATCACGGCGGCGATGTGCGCCACGCCGCCCATCACATGTTGCGCACCCAGCACGCGCTGCAAAATGCCGCAGGCGGCGACGCCGTTCTGAAACGGCACCACCGCCGTGTCCGGCCCCAGCAGGGGGCGGCAGGATTCCGCGGCGCTTTCGGTGTCCCACAGCTTTACGCAAAACAACACCAGGTCCACCGGCCCTATGCGGGACGGATCGGATACCGCGGTGACCGGCATGAGGTGCAGATCGCCCGCTCCGCTGGTGATTTTCAGGCCGTTCGCCTGCATGGCGGCGAGGTGCGCGCCGCGTGCGATGAAGCTCACCTCTTCCCCGGCTGCGGCCAGACGTGCGCCGAAATAGCCGCCCACGCCGCCCGACCCCATGATTGCAATACGCATTGCGATCTCCTTTGTTGGTGACGCGAAAGCATATGCGAGTCCGCGTGCCGCGACAAACAGGTGCTGCCGGGACACCCGCCCGCGGCGTATCCTTGCACCCTGATGACAGACACGGAACGGAAAGGCGCGGCGCGCGGGCGGATATGAGTCGCATACGCATCATAGGCGGTGCATGGCGCCGCAGAATGCTGGAAGTGGCCGACGTGCCGGGCCTGCGCCCGAGCGGCGACGCCGTGCGCGAAACCCTGTTCAACTGGCTCGGGCAGGATTTGACCGGACAAAGCTGCCTGGACGTTTTTGCCGGCAGCGGCGCGCTGGGACTGGAAGCCGCATCGCGCGGCGCGGCACGCGTCACGCTGCTCGAATCGCATCCCAAGGTGTTGGCCCAGCTGGAGCGCAATTACGCGGCATTGCACAATGTTCCGGTGGCCGGCGTCGTGGAGATCGTGCGAACGGATGCGCTAAAATGGCTGACTGTGCCCGCGCGGCGCTACGACGTGGTGTTTCTCGATCCGCCGTTTAATGCGGGCTGGTTCGAGCGCCTCGCCGGGCTCGTCGAAGCGGCGCTCGCGCCGCAGGGTTTGGTTTATGCCGAGGCCGAATTTCCTGTGCAAAATCTGGGAAACTTGCGTTCGATCAAGCAGGGCAGGTCGGGCCATGTTTATTATCAACTTTTGAGCAGGGAGCTGCCGTGAGCGAGCGAGTGGCGGTGTATTCGGGCACCTTCGACCCGGTCACCCGCGGTCATGAAGACATCATACGCCGGGCCGCGCGTCTGTTCGATCGCGTGATCGTGGGCGTTGCACTGAGCCGCGCCAAACAGCCATTTTTCACGCTCGAAGAGCGCATCGACCTGCTGCGCGAGGTACTGCAGCCCTATCCGAACGTCACGGTGGTGGGCTTTAGCGGGCTGCTGGTCAATTTCATGGACCAGCAGGGCGCGCAGGTCATCGTGCGCGGCTTGCGGGCGGTATCCGATTTTGAATACGAATTTCAGATGGCGGGAATGAACCGGCGCCTGCATCCCGAGGTGGAAACCGTGTTTTTCACGCCGGACGAACGCTACCTGTTCATTTCCGCGACCATGGTGCGCGAAATCGCGAGCATGGGCGGCGACGTGGGTCAATTTGTACAACCTTTGGTCGATATGAAAATCAAAGCCAAAGTTCTGGAACGCCAGAATCAGCATTGAAACGAGAGGAATAAGCCATGTCCCTGATGATTACCGACGAATGCATCAATTGCGATGTGTGCGA
>JAEUNN010000134.1 GCA_016791085.1 Rhodocyclaceae bacterium
ACCCAGGCGCAGGCCCCCGAACGGTTGAGCGGAAGCATGCCTTCCGCAAGCATGCGGCGCAATCCGGCCATCAGACGTTCGATGAGCGGCGCATTGCGCGCGCTCGCAAAGCGCACGCGCGAGCCGGATAGAAGATTTTCCCGGACGGACGCCTGGTCCCCGGCCTGAATCAGATCGGCCAGCGCACCATGGCCATCGCCCTGCAGCAGTGCGGACAGGTCCCGCAACTGCGCGGGTGCGCCCGCCACCCAGGCCAGCGTCGCATCCGGCACGAAGCGCTGCAGCAGCGCCAGGGCCAAGGTCCGGTGTTCGGAATACTGCCGGCCGGCGCAGAATTCGACGCGGTACTCCCACGCGCCCAGTGCCGGCAGCGCACCCGTCAGGGGTGACCACAACGCTGGATCTGCATCGCGCTCCGGCCACCATGTCACGCGCAAATCCGTGAGCGGCTTCGCGACATCGTGCAGCAACGCACCGGCCAATACACACCACGTAAAGACATGCTGCAGGCGTGCCTGCTCCTCGGCCATGGCACCCTGCACCAGGGAAGAACGCCGCGCCCGCAGCGCGTAGGCAGCCGTCTCGATGGCGTGCAGCAGCAAGCCGCCCGGTTCGGCGTGATGGTGCGATTCCGATGCCGGCAGCCGCTGGACGAATTCGGCATAGCGTTCGATCAGCGGCAAAAAATGGCGCTCAGCCACCTCGGCGGACACCCGCAATTCGAACTTGATCGCGTCAAGCCGCGCAGCGTGCGGCGCGAGCAGCGAGGCCGCGTCCTGCACCAGCAATCTGTCGGGCGCGCGCACGCGCCGCGACTGCAGATCCGGCGGGCGTGACACAGGCACAACGATGCGCCGCCGCGATACGGCGAATGCGCCGGCCGCACAGGCGATCCCGGACAAAATCAGCAGTTCACCGACCACCCCAGTGTTTCCTCTCGTCCTGCGCCTGGCGCGACAACCAGGCACGCAGCGCGTCGAGCGACGGGAAGGGACCGCCTGCGTCCTGCCACACGGTTACGTCGGCGCCATAGTCCCAGGGCGTCACGCCAGCCAGAAACTGATCGAGCGACTGCTCCATGACATTCCAGCGCAGTCCCGCGCGCGCCACCGACCACGACAGCACCGGGGCCGACAGCAGCAGGCGAACGAAGCACTCGTCGCTGACCGGCCGCGTCAGCAGCTTGGTGCGGGCGATGAGCCAGTCGATACCGTCGTCCGCGAAATCGGTTTCGCACCAGGCATCGATACCGAGAAAGCGATTCATTATTTCGGCGACCGGCGCGCGCCAATGTTCCAGGCCCGCGACCTCCATCACCTGCCACAGAAACTCGTCTTGCAGCGGCTTGCTTGCCCCCGCTTCGTCATCGCCGCGCATGTGGCTCCTTTCACTCGTCCGCGGCAGACTACACCGCGTCAGAGTGCATGTCCGCAATAAACCGGCTCACACGTGAGAGCCGTTTATTGCAACACGCCGAAGCACTTATCTGATATACAGGAGGGTTGCGTCCGGCCTTTTCCCCTTCCCGTTTCGTAAGCCTTTGACCCTTAAGGCTTTTTCGCTTATCCCGTAATTCGTTTTTTCCTGTCCGGACCGGTTTTCAGGGCCGGACAGCCGTTTCGGGTAGCGCCCTTACCTTTCCCCGCGTTTCACGTTTGTCCGTTCTTCGTCACGTTTAGCGCTTAACGCATTGATTTTGCATGCTTATTAAGGCTTGCTGGATGGCGACAAAAACCTTTCATTATTCATGCCTGTGTGGGTGACGTCAACATTTTGCGTGCACACGCGCCGGGCCGGTTAATTCGCCCTGCCGCCGCGGGAAATGCATACGCTTTGGCACGTGGCGACGGGATTCCGCAAACCTGCCCGGCGCCCGGCCTGAGTGTTTTGCCGGCCCGGCAACGGGCCGGTCATTTTGTCCCGGGACACCATGTTTACTGCCTTGCGAAGTCTGTTGCCGGCCGGACTGGCGCTGGTTGCAACCAGCCTGGCCGCACACCCGTGCGAAGGCGCGGCAGACGCCGCGCAGGCACGACGCTCCACCGGAACCCCTTGCTGGGAGGCAGCCGCCCGGCGCTACGCCGTCCCGGCAAGCCTGCTGCGGGCGATCGCGCAGGTCGAAAGCAGTTTTGACGCACGGGCCGTGCGCGCCCCATATGCCGCCGGCAATCGCGACGGCAGTTGTGACTTCGGAATGGTGCAGATCAACTCCTCGTGGTTGCCCAGGCTCGCACGCGCCGGTATCGGCAGAGACGATTTGTTTGACAGCTGTACGAATATTCAGGTCGGCGCCTGGATCCTGTCCAGCCTCATCAGCCAATACGGCCTGACCTGGGAAGCCGTCGGCGCCTATAACGCCGGCTGCGCCCGGCTACCCGCCGCTCAATGTTCCACCCTGCGCGCCAGGTATGCCTGGCGCGTGCACAACGCCCTTGTCACCCAGCCCCGGTACCAGCCATGAACCAGAACCACGACACGCGCGTTCCAGGCTATGCGCCTGTTCTTTGCCATTGCACCACCAAAGCCGAAATCCAGGACCTTGGCAAAGGTCTCCCGGACGTGGGATTCAACTGCGAGCGCCGCGTCGTGCAGGCCTTGCTCATGCTGGCGCTGGAACAGGTGCGGCAACCGGCCCAGCGCCGCCGCCTGATCGCGCTGATGCCGCAACTTGCCGCGCAGGATTTGCAGTTCCTACAGAAACAAGATTCCTCCCCCCAAGAGGCAACCTAAGACATAAGACCCCATTCATTCACTCTCCGGGAGAACAACCATGCTGTACCTATGTACCAGACCCGGCTACCGCCGCGGCCGCTCGAAAGTCCCTCTCGCGTTGCTGTTGGTCGCGTTCGCCCTGCCCATGGAGGCGTACGCAATGGCGACCGGCCTTTCCACCATGCCGACCACCGGTCTGTTCATCGAACTTTACGCGATGGTCAAGGGCATCCTGGGCGGCTTCCTCGGCCTGGCAGCGGCCGGGATAGCCGGCGCGGTCGGCATCTGGTCCATCGCGGCCGGCGGGAAATTCGTACAGGGCCTTTCCTTCCTTGCGCTTGCGGTAGTGACGGGGTTCGCCCCGAGTCTGCTCGAAAAGCTCTACCTCCTGACCCCTGCGATCGGCTAAGCGCTGAGCCCCCAGTGTGCGACATGTCCGACGCCGCGCACTGGGCATAACCTCGGAACTTCATTCACCACGATGACCTACCCTGTTCACCGCATGCCACACACTGTCGATGCGCCACCGCGGATCGGCATATTCGATGCCGATGTCGGGGCCATCGGTTTGTCCGGCATCGTGGTCGCCGTGGTCATAAAAGTGTTCTGGCTTCCGGTGTTGACCGGCCTCCTGTTCGCCACGCTGTACGGCCGCCTGAAGTCCGGCCAGCATCCGGCATTTCTCCTCGACCTGGCCTACTGGTACGTCCCGGCCTTCGCGAGCGTGGGCGGGCGGCTACCCCCCGGCGCGCTACGGGTGTTCGAACAGTGAACCGGACCGAGTTGAGCCGCGAGCTATCGGCACGCTTCGCGGTTCGCGCCTCCGTGCTCGTGCTGCTTGTGCTGGCACTGGCCGGGAACCTCGCGAGTTGGGTATACCTGCTGCTCCAGAAACGCGAAACCCGCATCGAACTACAGGTGCCGGCGCGCATTTCGCACGGCGGCTGGTTCACGGAAGACCGCGTATCGACGAGCTACATGATCGACACGGCGTTCCAGTTCGTGGAACTGGCGCTCAACGTCAGCGCCTCTACGATCGAAACGCAGACGCAAATCCTGTTGCATTACGCGGCACCCGAATACGAGGGCGCAATGCTGCAGGCGTTCAAGGCGGCGGAAGAGAAACTGCGCGCGGAACAGGCATCCACGGTGTTCTGGCCCGCTCGTTATGCGATCGATCCGGGCGACAAGAATCGCGTGGCGATTTTCGGAACCCTCGCCACCTATGTCGCAGACAAGCGTGTATCCGAAACCCCGAAGGTGTACCGCCTCACCATGCGCTGGTCGCATTGGCGCGCAGCCGTTAGCGAATTTGTCGAGGTGGATGGAAACGACCCATTTGGCGCGGGTTCTTCCCCTGGAGCAGGTCAATGATACGACCCCGTATATTTTTCTGGTTCATCGCACTGTGCGTTGCAATCGTGTCGCCCGCATGGGCCACGCAAAACATTGCCGCCGACGACACGGCGCCCATCGGGGTAAATGTGCCGCGTGCGGAAATTACCCGGATCACCTTCGCCGACGGCCGCATCAAGGGCTACCGCACCCTGGCGGCCGACCTGGAAATCAAGTCGGCGACCGGGGATGAATTGCTGGTCCTGCCGCGCGTCGCGAAACCGATCACTTTGTTCATCGTATCCGCCGCGAGCGGACGCACCTACCAGTTGCTGCTTACGCCAGGCGACTCGCCCATCGCGGAAAACATCGTCCTGCGCGAGCCGGCCGGCGCGGCAAAGCCCGCACGCGGCGACGCCAACGGCGATGCTGCCGAACCGCTGCAAGCGCGCGTACTGCGCCTGATCAAGGCGCTGGCCGCCAACGAACCCATAACGGGTGCGGACCTATCACGGAAACCGACCGAATTTGCGCTGTGGCGCGAAGCGCGGTTCGTCCGCCACGCGCTCTACACCCTCACCGACATCCAGGGTGAGGTGTTCGAACTGACCAACATTTCACCTGCCGAGCTGGTGATGGCAGAGCCCGAGTTTTACGCCGATGGCGTGATCGCTGTCGCGGTGGCGCGTCATGTATTGCCGCCGGACGGGACGACCCGCGTTTTCGTCGTGCGGCGTCGCGCGTTCTGAGGCCGGACCATGGCAACGACCCACACCTCCGCCGCCGCACAAAAGGTTCGCCGCCGGCAATACCTCGTGCTCGGACTGTTATGTCTGGGAATTACCGGGATCGTGGCGGGCGTGCGCTATATGGCCCAGCAGGAAGGCGGTACGGCCGTTCATGCACAGCCTGTCCCGGTAAACGTAGCGTCGCCGGCGGTCAGCGTGGATCCGGCCAAGGGATGGCGCGCCGCCGAGGGCGGTCGACTCGACAAGCTGACACAAGACTTGGCCGATATGCGCATGCGCCTGGAGCAGCGCGATCGCGACGAGCAGGAACGGCGCGCGCGCGAAGAGGCCGATCGCCGCGAGCGCGAAGCGCAGGCCAAGGCGGCGCCACCACCGAGCCCGGTTAAGGACGACAAAGACAAGACGGCGCGCTTGACCCCGCCACCGGTGCCAGGCCGTACGTTTTTTCCACCGGGAACTCCGGGCGATCTGACGGCGGGTCTGGACGGCCCCGGCAGCGCGTCGCAGCCGCGGGGCATCATTTCGGTCGACTTCGAGGCGGGCGCCACGCCAAACGCAGATTTGACGCGAGTCGCGGCCTCGCAGGCCGGACCTTCGGCGGCGAACAAGGGGGCGACCGCCAGACTGCTCGCGGCGCAAGACCCGGGCGCGCCCCCGGATCCTGGCCTCACCATGCCTGTCCCGCCCGCCTCCACTGACGCCGCGCCGTTTCCATCCGGTTATCTGCCGACGAGCAGTTTCGTCAATGCGGAAAACCTGAACGGCGTCCTCGCGCCCACCCACGGCGCGGCAGAGGCCAGCCCCGCACCCATGGTATTCCGGCTGACCAATCATGCGCAGCTGCCCAACCTGACGCGCGCGCCCGTCAAGGACTGTTTCGTGCAGGGAGCCGCACACGGCGAACTTGGCGCAGAAATCGTGCATGTCCGCCTGCTCCGTCTTAGTTGCGTGCTGGCGTCGGGCCGGTCCGTCGACATGCCCGTGTATGGCTATGTCGTTGGCGAAAACGGCGTCGAAGGCCTGGCGGGACGCGTAGTCACGAAACAAGGGCAGGCGATCGCGAATGCGCTACTGGCCGGAATCGCGAGCGGAGTCGGTAATGGCCTGGCGCAGGGATCCACAAGCACGGCAAATTCTGCCATCGGCACCGTGCAACAAACCAGGGACGGGCAGCAATTTCAGTACGGCATCGCAAAGGGCGTGGGAACCGCCCTGGACCGCGTGTCGAAATACTACCTGGACCTCGCCGACCAGATGCATCCCGTGATTGAAATCCTGGCCTTGCGGCGCGTAACACTCGTGTTTGCCAAGGGGTTCGACAACACAGGTGGCGGCAGCAAAACCGGATCGGGTGGCCTCGTCGGGAGCAGATAGATCATGCGAAAACTACTTGGAGCATGCCGGGCAGGGCTTTCCGTGGTGCTATCGGCGCTATTTGGACTCGTGGCCATGGCTACCGCGGTAATCGTCCTCGCGAGTGCCGGCCTTCTGGCACTGACTGCCCAGGCGGCGGGGCGCGAACAGAAAACCGCAGGCGCCGAAACGTCCGCCGCCGACCGGCTCCGGACTTTATACCCGAACACGCAGTTCACGCGCATCGAGGCGTCCCCGGTACCGGGCCTGACGCAAGTCGTGATGGGCAAGACCCTGGCCTACGTGGACCCGACCGGCCGGTATTTCGTAGTCGGCCGTCTGATCGACATGGAAACGCTCCAGGACTTGACCGCGCCCGTCCTGCTGGCGCTGGAAAAACCCGGCCCCGCGGCACTGCCGGCCGACGACGCGATCGTCATCCGGCGCGGCAGCGGGGCGCGCACCGTATCGGTGTTCTCCGACCCGGACTGCCTCTACTGCCGCACCCTGGATGCGACCCTCGACGGCCTCGACGACGTCACCATCCATGTGTACCTGCTGCCGCTCGAAACGCTGCACCCGGGCGCGTCTACAAAAGCGCGCGCCATCTGGTGCGCGCCGGACCGTGCGGCGGCGTGGCGATCGGTCATGCGCGGCGGAGCCGCGCCCGCGGCAGCCAAGGACTGTACGGACCCTATCGCACGCATTCGGGCGCGCGCCGAGCAACTGCAGGTGCGTGCGACCCCGACCATGTTCGCCGCCGACGGCACGCGTCTGGACGGCACGCCGGGCGCGGAACGCCTCGCGATTTTTCTCAACCAACACGGCCGGTTGTCCGGCAATGGAACGGGCAATGTACATCGCGACTAAGTACCTCCGCCGCGGCTCGGTGGCATTGGCTGTCTGTGCCGGCCTCGCTGGATGCGGCTCCATTACCGGGATCCAGGGCGCCCAGTCGTCGCAGTCATGCGCGATGATAGGCGGCACCGCCTGCCTCTCGATGGACGAAGCCTACCGCCGCTCGCTCGATCCGGACGATGCGTCAGGAACGCCCGCCGTAAAGCGCAGAGCCGACAAAGATGCGGATCCTCCAGGCCCCTCGCCCTATCCTCACCGCACGAGCACCCTCCAGGCGCCGGCCGCCGGTACGCCATTGCGCAGCCCGACCGTCGAATTGCGCATCTGGCTTGCGCCCTGGGAAGACCGCGATGGCGCGCTGCACGACCAGCAATACGTTTATCTGGTGGTCGATCCCGGCCGATGGATGGTCGACGCTTACCGCGCCAAAGCCGGCGAGCAATTCCGACCGGTCCGGGTTCCTGTCCCGGACCCGGCAGCTTCAGCCGCGCCAGCGGCGGGCCATACGGCGATAACTGCCGGCGACGCGCCAGCGCGCGGTGCGGCAGACCTCCTGCGAAACATTGCGGGCCGTGCAGACCAATGATGCGGGCAGGCAATTTACGCACGCGCTTGCGGGCGATCGGCAACCGGGTTTTGCGGTGGCTGGACGACCCGGGCGGAGGGGACGAGCGCTATCTGAACCCGCGCCGCCATACGGACCCGCTTGCGCCATGGCTGCCGTGGCTCGGCTTCGACGACGAGACCCGATTGTTTCTGCTCGAAGACGAAACGAGCGGACAGGTCGAGGCACTCGGATTCGCGCTGGAGTTGCGGCCCCAGACCGGCGCCAGCGAGCAGATGTGGTCGATGCTGCAAACCCTGTTTTCGATGGCCCCGCGCGCCGGCATGAGCATCCAGGTGCAACTGTTCGGCAGTCCCAATCTGGATGATTATGTCGACGCCTATCTGCGCGCCGGGCAGGGTCGCGTGGCACGTAGCGACACCGAACGCCAGGCCCTGGAATTGTCGGCCGAGGCGACACGGCGGCGCGTCGAGTTTTTTCGGCGCGGTACCGCGGAGTCCCCGGCCGGATCGCTGCCATTCCGGTTTCGCCAGTTCCACCTGATGTTTTCCGCGACCATGCCGGTATCGGGCTTGGGCGACCATTCCGCGTACGAGGCAATGGCGTCCTACCGGGAAACTGTCGTCCGGACCTTCCAGTCCTTCTGGATGGCGGCGAGCCATCTGGAGCCGGCCGACCTCATCGCGTGGGTGGCCCAACTGGTCAATCCGACCTGGCTCTTTGCGGGCCGGCTCCCGCAACCGGGCTACAACCCCGGCGAGGAAATACGCGACCAGATCCAGCTGCCGGGCTCAGAAATTCGTGTCCGCCGCGACAGGCTCGAATTTGGCGGTGGCGAAGGGCCGGATGTGGCCATGCGCGCGCTTACCGTCGCGCGCTATCCGGACGAACCTACGCTCGCCATGATGGCACGCGCAATCGGCGATCCGCGCCAGAGCATGACGGGTTACCCATGCCCCTTCATCGTGTCTTTCGGCGCGCGCACGGTTGATTTCGCCGATGCGCGTGCCCACACGATGTTGCGTGCGGCACGCGCGGCGCAGGCGGCCGAGACGCCACTGGCGCGCTGGATGCCGGAATGGAAGGACAAGCACCGCGACTGGCAACTGATGGCCGAGGCGAGCAACCAGGGCATCGGGCCAGCGCATGTGAATCTGGACGTAATCGTATTCGCCCGCCAGGACCGCATCAACGATGCCACGCAGGCCGCGCAGAACGTCTGGCGTCAGATGGCCTTCGACATGGTACCGAACAGTACCGCGCATCTGCCGTCACTCATCGCCGCCCTGCCCATGACCCTGACCGCCGGGGTTCAGGAACCTCTGCGAGCACGGCGCCGCCTCAAACTCATGACGGTGGCCAATGCGGCCGACCTGATGCCGGTGCTGGCCGAGTCGACCGGCTGCGGACAACCGGTCCTGAGCCTCTACGGGCGTTGCGGCCAGGCGCAGGGGTATGACTTGTTCGCACCCTCGGCGACCAACTTCAACCTCGCCATCGCCGCCAATTCGGGCTCCGGCAAAACCTTTACCGCCAACGAAATTCTGTGGCGGGAGTGGCAGCGCGGCACCAAGGTGATCGTCATCGACATCGGCCGCAATTACGAGCGGCTGTGCCGCAACTGCGGCGGGGAATACATCGACTGTTCCCCGGATTCCGATCTTACCTTCGACCCCTTCGCCGGCGTCGACGACCTCGAAGAGCACATCAGTCTGATCGTGCCGCTGCTCGCCCAGATGGCCAGCCCGTCGCGGCAGCTTACGGATTACGAAATAGCCCAGCTCAACATCATCGTCCGCATGGTGTGGGAGGATGCCCGCGAGGACGGGCGACGTGCGACCGTCACGGACGTTGCCAATGCTTTGAAAAAAGCCTGCCCGCAGGGGGGCACCAAGGAGGCGCTGGACGCGGCGCAGTGCGACCCGCGCCTGCGCGACCTCGGCGTCCAGCTCTTCAACTTTACGCGGGACGGCGCCTACGGCCGGTTTTTCGAGGGCGACAATTCGGTCGATTTTGCGTCCGACTTCATCGTGCTGGACCTGCAGAACCTCAGGCAGTGGCCGGACCTGCAGCAGGTGATCCTGCTGATGGTGATGCAGCAGATCAACAAGTACGC
>JAEUNN010000142.1 GCA_016791085.1 Rhodocyclaceae bacterium
GTAAAAGCCGATCACGGCGATCTGGTCCTGCAATTTGCGGTTGCTGTCCAGGCGCAGCGCGAACCCGTCGATCAGATTGCGCTTGGCATCGCGCAGTTCCGCCTCGGTCGGCCCCTGTTCGATGAACTGGCGCATGGTCGCACGCACCAGATCCAGCGCGGCGTCGGCCTGGTCGCGCCGCGTCTGCAGGATGGCCTGGTAGGGGCCCTGTTGCACGAGCGGCAGGAAATAGCTCGCCACGCTATAGGCGTAACCGCGCTTTTCGCGCACTTCCTGCATCAGGCGCGATACGAATCCGCCGCCGCCCAGCACGTAATTGCCGACATGCAGCGGGAAAAAATCCGCATCGACGCGCTTGAGCACGGGCAGGCCCAGGCGCACGTGGGCCTGTTGCGATGGATGCGCAATGCGCAAGTTCTGTGCGGCGACCGCCTGCACCGCCGGCACGCTTGCGGTCGCGCCGGTTTGCGGCAGGTCGCGCATGAGCCGTTCGGCGATGGCCTCGGCGCCGGCCCGGTCGATGTCGCCGACCAGGGTAATGCTGGCGCGCGCGGCGACCAGGTAATCGCGGTGAAAGCCCACGATGTCCTCGCGCGTGATGGCGGCCACCGATTCCGGCATGGCGCGCCGTCCATATGGATGGTCGCCGTATATGGCGCTCGAAAAGCGGCGCGACACGATGGAATCCGGCTTGGTGTCGGACTCCCGCAACTGGTCGATGGCACGGCGGCGCTCGCGCTCTATCACGGCGGCCGGGAAAGTGGGGGAGGACAACAACAAGGCTGCCAGTTCCACGGCTTCGCCGCGCTCGCGTGCGGAACTGAGCGAACGCATGGAAAAGCCCAGCCGGTCCTGGTCTGCGTTGCCCCCGGGCTGCAGCGCAAAATCCGCCACGCGCTCGGCGATCGCATCTTCATCCAGGTTGCCGGCGCCGCCGTCCAGCAGGCGCGCCGTAAAAGACGCCAGCCCCTCCTTGCCGGGCGGATCGAACGCCGTACCGGCCGCAAAATCGACCTGCATGTCCAGGATGGGCAGGCTGGTGACGGGCACGAAAAACACTCGTGCTCCATTGCTGGTGCGCCAGGTCTGGATGGTCACTCCTGCCAGTGCCGGCAGGCTCAGGCAGGCCAGCACTGCCCACAACAAAAGTTTACGCATGGTGGATCGGGCCTCGGATTACAGGAAAAAAGCTCGGGCGCACGGCGTCCGCGAACGGACGCGCGCACCGCTTGCGCGCATGGTCGGGAAAGCTGCCGCGGTCCGGGCTAGCCGGCGCGGCGCTGGAACTGAACTTCAAATCCGCTCAGCGGCCGTGCCGCAGTTCGCCGGCCGGCGCGCGCGGCTTGCCGGACAGCGGCTGAGGATCCAGCCTGGCCACGGTAAGCTGGTCGTCACCAAAATATTTCGCGGCCACGGCCTGCACTTCGGCGGCCGTCACGGATTTCACCTTTTCTATCATTTTGTCGTCGTCGCGCCAGTTGAAGCCGGTTGCCTCGATGGTGCCGATTTCGATGGCCTGCGACATCATGGAGTCGCGCTTGTACACCTGACTCGCGACAAGTTGCACCTTGACCCGGTCGAGTTCCTTCTCGCTTACCCCATTCGCGGCGATGGCGGCAATTTCGGCGCGCAGCGCGGCCTCCAGTTCCTGCACGCTGCGGCCATTGGCGGGCGTGCCGTCGGCGATGAACAGCGCGTCGCCGCGCAAGGTGGAATCGTAAGAAACGCCCACGCCCTGCGCGACTTTCTGCGCGCGCACGAGATTTTTCGCGAGCCGCGCAGCATCTCCGCCATCCAGCACGGCGGCCAGCACTTCCAGCGCGTAGGGCTCGCGGTCGCGCTCCACATCGACCAGTTTTGGCACTTTCCAGGCCATGGCCAGGTAAGGCAGTTCGGCCGGCGCCTTGACTTCGATGCGCTGTATGCCGCGCTGCGGCGGCTCGGTCAGCGGTTTCACGGCCGGCAGCGGGCGCGCCGCTATCTTGCCGTAGTGCTTTTCGGCCAGACGGAACACCTCGGCGTGCTGCACGTCGCCCACCACCACGATGTAGGCGTTGTTGGGCACGTACCAGCGCTTGTACCAGTCGCGCGCGTCCTGATCGGTCATGCGTTCGAGGTCCGCCATCCAGCCGATCACGGGCCGCCGGTAGGGGCTTTCCTTGAACACCGTCGACAACAGCGCTTCGTGCACCAGCGCGCGCGGCTGGTCTTCGGTACGCAGCCGGCGCTCTTCCATGACCACCTTGATTTCCTTGGCGAAATCTTCCGGCCGCAGGGCCAGATTGGCCATCCGGTCGGCTTCCAGCGCCATCATGTCGGACAGTCTGGCCTTCGGCACCTGTACGAAATAGCCGGTGTAGTCGCGGCTCGTGAAGGCGTTGTCGCGTCCGCCGGCCTGCGCCACGCGCCGGGAAAATTCACCTTCCTTGAGTTTCGCCGTGCCTTTGAACATCATGTGTTCGAGCGCGTGCGCGACGCCCGAAGTGCCGTCGGTTTCGTCGATCGCCCCACAGCGGTACCACACGAAA